>NZ_JBEYVS010000026.1:0-124694 GCF_040644095.1 Streptomyces sp. NPDC047028 | reverse complement strand
TGCAGATAGGCGATGACGTGGTCGACTGGTCGAGGGTGCCGCTGCGCCCACCCGTGCCGCCCCTGGCGGCACGCATGCCCGCAGCTGGGTGAGGAAGTGCCCCGTAAGGGGCGCGGGGAACTGCGCGATCAGCCCCCACTCGGCCGCAGGAGGTGATGGGCCGCGACCGGCCCCGGGCTATACGCCCTGGGTGTAGGAGAAGAACCTCGTCGGGTCGTACTGCTTCTTCACTGCTGCCAGGCGGGACGCCCCCGCCCCGTAGTACGCCTTGCGCCAGTCCCGCAGGGTGGGGTCCGTGTAGTTCTGGTAGGCCGCGCCCGAGGCGTAGGGGCGCATCGCGGTGTGGGCTGTGGTGAGCCAGGACTGGGCCGTGGAGCCGGACGCGGGCGCCGGCCAGGAGGCTATGTACTGGGCCAGCATGCGCGAGCGGCGGTGGACGAAGGCCGTGGCCGTCGGGGAGACCCGGTTGATCGCGCCGCCGAGTGCGGTGAGGGCGATGCTGCCCGCACCCCCGCGCACCGAGCTGATCTGGTGGAGGAGGGTTTGGATGCCCGAGGGAGACAGAGAGCGGTCGAAGAAGTCCGAGCGGGCCGCGTAGGTTTCGCGGCCGAGACGGCCCTGCGGGGAGCGTCCCGGGGTCGTGCCGGGCAGGTGGCACTGGGGTTCCGTGGCGAAGGACGAGCAGCCGGCGTAGATCTCCATCGCCTCCTCGTAGCCATGGCGGTGCAGGGAGACCGAGGACGCGTTGGCGCCGGCCGCGTGGGCCAGCCGGTCCACCGCGTTCTTCAAGTCACCGTAGGAGCCGAGGGAGAACGCCGCCACCGAGATGGTCGGGGTGCCGCCCGCGCTCGCCAGGTGGAGGGACGACCAGATCTCGTCGGGCTGGGACGGCCCCCACTCCTGCCACGCCTTGACGACCGCCGCCGCCTTCGACCACGGCCAGGCCAGGTACCCGGTCACCCCCTGCCGCAGCGGATGCGTCCGGAAGCGCAGCTCGGTGACGACGCCGAAGTTGCCGTTGCCGCCGCCGCGCAGCGCCCAGAACAGGTCGGAGTGGTGGGTGGCGTCGGCGGTCAGCTGGGTGCCGTCGGCGGTGACGATCGTCGCCTGGGTGAGGTTGTCGCAGGTCAGGCCGTACGCGCGGGACGCGACCCCGTGGCCGCCGCCCAGCGTCAGGCCGGAGACGCCGACCGTGGGGCAGGAGCCCGCCGGAATCGTCACGCCCTTCGCGGCCAGCCCCCGGTAGACGTCGATCAGCTTCGAGCCGGCGCCGACGACCGCCTGCCCGCCGCTCACCCGGATCCGGTTCAGCCTGGACACGTCCAGGATCAGCCGGTGGTCCCCGGAGGAGTAACCCGCGTACGAGTGGCCGCCGTTGCGGATCGACACGGGTATGTGGTGGGCGTGGGCGTACGCCAGCGTCGTACGGATGTCGCCGGTGTGGGCGACGTACGCCACCGCGGCCGGTTTCAGGCCGTCGAAGCGGGTGTTGTACAGCTGGTGGGCCGTCTTCCAGGCCGCGTCGCCGGGGCGCACCAGCGTGCCGTCGAGGTCACGGGCGAGGGCGGTCCAGTTCGCTGCGGCCGCCTGACTCGTCGTCCGCATCGCCGGCGCGGAGGAGCCGGCGGAGGAGCGGGCGGCGGCTGTGTCCGTGGACGGCGAGTCGGCGTGCGGTGAGCCGTCAGCCGCGCCGCACCCGGCCAGCGCCGTCGCGGCCAGGGCGGCCGCCCCGCCCGAGATGAACGTACGCCGTTCCATGTCCCTTGTCCCTCCACGCCGGCTCCGGACCCCGCACGGAAGCCCGGCTCTCTTCGTACGAGACGACGACTCGGCCGCGCGGGTTCCCTGCCCGTTCCGTGACCTCACCGCACTGACGGCAGGGGTTCACTCCGCGTTCACTTCGGGCCATCGGCGGCTTCACCTGTTCTGCCTAGTTTCAGCCGTGCCCGGTGCGGCGAGGATTGCGCACCGACCTGACTTCGCACGCCGCCGACAGCGGCGGCTCCTGGAAGGAACACCCGAACGTGAAGCTTCAGCGCAAGAACCGGCTGCGCGCCCTGTCCCTCGGTGCTGCCGCCGTCTCCGGCGCCTTGGCCCTGACGGCGTGCGGCTCCGACGACACGGGCGGCAAGACGTCGGGCGGTGCCTCGTCCACCGCCAACGCGAGCTCCGTGAAGTGCGACGGTGCGAAGGGACAGCTGCTGTCCGACGGCTCCTCCGCGCAGAAGAACGCGATCGACGCCTGGGTGAAGACCTTCTCCCAGGCCTGCGGCGTGCAGATCAACTACAAGGCGGGTGGCTCCGGCGCCGGTGTCACCTCCTTCACCCAGGGCCAGATCCCGTGGGCCGGCTCCGACTCCGCGCTGAAGCCGGACGAGGTCACCGCCTCGCAGAAGGTCTGCAAGGGCGGCCAGGGCATCGACCTGCCGATGGTCGGCGGCCCGATCGCCGTCGGCTACAACGTGGAGGGCGTGGACAACCTGGTCCTGGACGCGCCCACCCTCGCCAAGATCTTCGACGGCAAGATCACCAACTGGAACGACCCCGAGATCAAGAAGCTGAACCCCAAGGCGAAGCTGCCCGACCTGAAGATCCAGGCGTTCCACCGCTCGGACGACTCCGGTACGACGGACAACTTCACCAAGTACCTGATCGCCACCACCCCGGACAACTGGAAGTACTCCGGCGGCAAGACCTGGCAGGCCAAGGGCGGCCAGTCCGCCGCGCAGTCCTCCGGTGTGGCCCAGCAGGTCAAGCAGACCAACGGCGCCATCGGCTACTTCGAGCTGTCCTACGTCGGCGACGGCGTCAAGGCGGTCAGCATCGACACCGGTGCCGCCGCGCCGGTCGCGCCGACCACCGACAGCGCCACGAAGGCCATCGCCGACGCCAAGATCACCGGCACCGGCAAGGACCTGTCGCTCCAGCTGAACTACACGACCAAGGCCGACGGGGCGTACCCGATCACCCTGGTGACGTACGAGATCGTCTGCGACAAGGGCAACAAGGCCGACACCCTGCCCGCGACCAAGGCGTTCCTGCGCTACATCGCCTCCGAGGACGGCCAGAAGATCCTCAGCGGCATCGACTACGCCCCGATGCCCGAGGAGATCATCACCAAGGTCCGCAGCACCGTCGAGGGCCTGAGCTGACCTGACCGATCCCGTGCGCGGCCCGTCCACCTCCTCCCGGGGCGGACGGGGGCCGCGCCGTCCGGTGCACCGCCGCCATGAGCCGTCGTACGCCCGGGAGGGCCGCGGCTCCGCAGACCGGAGAACCCGATGGACATACCGACGCAGACACCCGACGCATCCCCGCCCCGGCCGACACTCCAGCCGACACCCACGCCGACACCGCCGCCTGGAACCGGCCCCGACGAGCCCCGGCACGCCGCCGCCCGGAGCGTGACCCGCCCCGGCGACCGGATCTTCCTCGGCCTCTCCCGCGGCTCCGGCATCCTGCTGCTGGTGATCATGGCCGCGATCGCGGTCTTCCTCACCTACCGCGCCTCGCTCGCGATCAGCACGGACCACGGCAACTTCCTGACCGTTTTCGAGTGGAACACCAACACCGACCCGCCGGTCTTCGGCATCGCCGTGCTGGCCTTCGGCACGGTGGTCTCCTCGGTCATCGCGATGGCCCTCGCCGTCCCGGTCGCGGTCGCCATCGCGCTGTTCCTCACGCACTACGCCCCGCGCCGGCTGAGCGGCCCCATCGCCTACGTGGTCGACCTGCTCGCCGCCGTGCCGTCCATCGTCTACGGCCTCTGGGGCGCGCTGATCCTCGTACCGCACATGACCGGCCTCTTCGGGTGGCTGGACACCTACTTCGGCTGGACCGGGCTGTTCTCCTGGGAGGGCGGCGCCCCGCGGTCGATGCTCACCGTGGGCATCCTGCTCGCGATCATGATCCTGCCGATCATCACCAACGTCAGCCGCGAGGTGTTCCGGCAGGTCCCGCGGATGCACGAGGAGGCGGCCCTCGCCCTCGGCGCCACCCGCTGGGAGGTGGTCCGCACGGCTGTGCTGCCGTTCGGCCGCTCCGGTGTGATCTCCGCGTCGATGCTGGGCCTCGGCCGTGCGCTCGGCGAGACGATGGCCGTCGCCACCGTCCTGTCGCCGACGTTCGACATCCAGACCAGCCTGCTCGACCCGGGCGGCGGCACCTTCGCGCAGAACATCGCCGCCAAGTTCGGCGAGGCCACCGAGTCGGGCCGGGACGCGCTGATCGCCTCCGGTCTGGTCCTGTTCGTCATCACCCTGCTGGTCAACGGAGCGGCCCGGGCGATCATCGCCCGCCGCAAGGAGTACTCGGGGGCGGCCGCATGAGCGCGATCACCGACAACGCGCCCGCGCGCGGCGGCAGCCTTCAGGGCGCCCGGCTCCCGAAGTGGTCGCCGTGGGTGATCGCGGCCGGGTCCGCCGCCGTCGCCGCCGGTATCGGGACGGCGGCCGGGATGGGCAGCAAGGTGGAGTGGGGACTGATCGCCGGGCTCCTCTTCGTCCTCGGCACGTACGTCCTCGCCGCGCGCGTCGAGGGCCGCCGGCAGGCCAAGGACCGGATCGCGACCTCGCTGGTGTGGGTGGCGTTCCTGCTCGCCGTCGTGCCGCTGGTCTCGCTGATCTGGACGACCGTGCAGCGCGGGGTGAAGGTCCTCGACGTCTACTTCCTGACCCACTCCATGGGTGTGGTCGCCGACTCCGAGCCGGGCGGCGGCATCTACCACGCCATCCTCGGCAGCCTGGAGCAGGTGGGCCTGGCGACCGCGATCGGCGCGCCGGTGGGGGTGCTCACCGCGATCTACCTCGTGGAGTACGGCGGGCGGGGACGGCTCGCCAAGGCGATCACGTTCTTCGTGGACGTCATGACCGGCATCCCGTCGATCGTCGCGGGCCTGTTCATCCTCAGCCTGATGCTGATGTCCGACATGCAGCCCTTCGGGTTCGCCGGCTCGCTCGCCCTGGCGATCCTGATGATGCCGGTCGTGGTCCGCTCCACGGAGGAGATGCTGAAGCTCGTCCCGAACGAGCTGCGGGAGGCGTCGCTGGCCCTCGGCGTGCCGAAGTGGCGCACCATCCTGCGGGTGGTCCTGCCGACCTCCGCCGGCGGCATCGTCACCGGCGTCATGCTGGCGGTCGCGCGCATCGCCGGGGAGACCGCGCCGGTGCTGCTGCTGGTGTGGGGCAACCCGTTCATCAACGCGAACCCCTTCGAGGGGGCGCAGGCGTCGCTGCCGCTCTACATCTACCAGCAGTACTCGCAGAGTTCGGGCTCGACGGCGGCGTACGACCGCGCCTGGGCGGCGTCCCTCACGCTGATCGCCTTCGTGATGATCCTCAACCTGGTGGCCCGCGGCCTCGCCCGCCGCAGGTCACCGCGCTAGTCGGAAGTGACGTGACAATCATGGCCAAGCGAATCGACGTGAGCGGGCTGACCGCCTACTACGGCTCCCACAAGGCGATCGAGGACATCTCGATGACGGTCGAGCCGCGCTCGGTGACGGCGTTCATCGGGCCGTCCGGCTGCGGCAAGTCGACGTTCCTGCGCACGCTGAACCGCATGCACGAGGTGACGCCCGGCGGGCGCGTCGAGGGCAAGGTGATGCTCGACGCCGAGGACCTGTACGGCACGGGCATCGATCCGGTGTCGGTGCGGCGCGAGGTCGGCATGGTGTTCCAGCGGCCGAACCCGTTCCCCACCATGTCGATCTTCGAGAACGTGGCGGCGGGGCTGCGGCTGAACGGCACCGCGAAGAAGAGCGAGCTGGGCGACATCGTGGAGAAGTCGCTGCGCGGCGCGAACCTGTGGAACGAGGTCAAGGACCGGCTGAACAAGCCGGGGGCCGGCCTGTCGGGCGGTCAGCAGCAGCGGCTGTGCATCGCGCGGGCGATCGCCGTGGAGCCGAAGGTGCTGCTGATGGACGAGCCGTGCTCGGCGCTGGACCCGATCTCCACGCTCGCCATCGAGGACCTGATCGGTGAGCTGAAGGAACGGTTCACGATCGTCATCGTGACGCACAACATGCAGCAGGCGGCGCGTGTGTCGGACCGTACGGCGTTCTTCAACCTGGCGGCCGTGGGGCAGCCGGGCCGGCTGGTCGAGATCGACGAGACCGCCCGGATCTTCGCCAACCCCTCGGTCCAGGCGACGGAGGACTACATCTCGGGTCGCTTCGGCTGAGCGTTCCCCGCCCCCCGAACTCCTCGCGGTGCTGCATGGCGGTGCCACCCCGGGGACCCGCTGGGCCCACCTCCGTGCGCGGGGGTGGGCCCGGCCCTGTGTCCGGCCCCGGGGCGCCGCCGCCGGGGTGGCTCGGTCAGAGCCAGCCCCTGTGGGCCGCCTTGATGCCCGCTTCGAAGCGGCTGGTGGCGTCCAGGCGTTCCATGAGGGCGGACATCTGGCGGCGTACGGTGCGCAGGGAGACGCCGAGGCGCTTGCCGGCCGCCTCGTCGGTGAGGCCGGAGGCGAGCAGCTTGAGCAGTTCCCGCTCGGTCGGCGTGAGTCCGCCGTCTGCCGGGGCGGTGCCGCGGTCGGCGCCAAGCGGCACGGCGGTCTCCCAGGTCTGCTCGAACAGGGCGACGAGGGACGCGACGATGCCACGGGACCGGGTGCAGAGCGCGCCGGCGCGCGTGTCGGCCGGGTCCAGCGGCACGATGGCGATCCGCCGGTCGAAGACGACCATGCGGGGCGGCACGATCGGCGTGGTGCGCACCTGCCCGCCGTTCTCGGTGAGCCAGCGCGCGTAGCCGTGCGTGGGCGGGTCGTTGCGGGCGCTGTCCTGGTAGATCGTGCGGATGCTCACGCCCCGGCCGAGTGCCGCCGCGTCCAGCGGCCGGGACGCCTCCAGCGCACCGCGTGACTGCGCCCCGCCGGGGTTGATGCCCAGGCACTCCGACTCCAGCTCGCGACTGAGCTGTTCGAGGCGGGTCTGGATGGCGTCCAGCCCCGTCAGGCGCTCGGCCTGTTCGGTGCCGGACTGACGGCGGCCGCTGTGAAACTCGGCGACCGCCCGAGCCACCGCCTCCTTGCCGCGGGCCACCTCCTGCTGCCGCCGGAGGATCTCCGCCTCCTGGCGGCGCAGCAGCAGCTCCAGGCCGAGGTCGGGGCTGACGGGGCGCAGGGTGCCGGGCGACTCCCGGGAGGACTGGAGGAGTTCGAGGTCGACGAGCTGGTCGAGGCAGGAGCGGATCTCCGCCTCCGGCAGGCCGAGTTCGGCGCTCAGCTCGTCCACCCCGGCCCATGGCTGCCGCAGGAGTGAGCGGTAGACCGCTTCCACGGCAGGCGCCAGTCCCAGGACTTCCAGCATGCGACCCCTCCAGTCCACACCGCTCTCACGGCCCCCACGTGCACCATCCGCGATCTTGCCACAGGTGTGGCTGATTGCGGGTTGTTGTGATGAAGGAGTGGCCGGCCGGGCGGAGTGTGACATCACCTTGGCGGCTGTCCCTCGAAACTGCTTCTTTCGTGGGGCAGTTGGCACCTCGGTGCCAGCCACCTTGGTGCCAGGGCGGAAGCCTTCCTGAGGGCGTTCACGCAGGCCAGGATGAGGTCATCGGATGAGCGGCACCGGCCGGGCCGCCCAACCGGTGGGCCGTAGAGGGCGGTTGAGGACATCCGCCCCGGCTGACCGACCACCACCTGTCACTTCCTCCCGGAGGCTTCGATGACCACGCCCGCGTCCACCCCGGCCGGTTCCGCCCGTACCCCGCGCCGCCGGTGCCGTACCGCCGCCGTGGCCGCAGCACTGGGCGCGGTGCTGCTGGCCGGTGTCGGCGCCGCCGGCACGGGACACGCCCCCGCGCACACCGCCGCCGACAACATCAGCTGGGACAGCCCCGCGCCCGGCAACATCAGCTGGGACACGGCGCCCACCGGCGCCGCCTGAGCCGAGCCGGCCGGACATGCCGATCGTCAGGGTGCGCTTCCGGAGCGCCGCACCCGCCCGCCCCGCCCCCGAAAAGTCCCGCGTCTGCTCCCCGCTCCTGCACGACCTGCTGTGGGCGCACGCCCTCCCTGCCGACGGCATCGACCACATCACGGTGCGGCCCTTCACCGCCGGCCGCACGGCGACCGAGGCCGCCGTGTTCGTCCGCGCCGAGTCGGACGCCCGCGCGCTGGGGATCGTCCGCGCACTGCTCGACCGGGTGCGCCCGCACTGCGAGGCGCACGGCCTCACACCGGACGTACCCACCGACTGACGCACCCGACTGACGTGCGCACCGACTGAGGTGCCCGTCGACCGGGCCCGCCCCGCGCCACACGTGCGCCCTTCCGCCGTCCGGTCGCGCCGTCCGCGACCCGGAGACCGAGACCAACCAACCGCATCACACGAGGAGTTCCGTCATGCCCGCAACCCCGCACGCTCCCGCCACCGGCCGTCGTTCCGCCGCCGCGGTGGTCGCCGCGCTCGCCGCCGTCGTGATCGGCGTGACCGGTTCGCTCGCCGCCGCCCCGGCCGCACACGCCGCGACGCACACCGCGTCGAACACGACCGCGGCCCTGACGGCCACCTCGACCGTCGGCGGCCAGATCACCCGCTCCGAGATACTCCAGCGCGCCCAGTCCTGGATCGACAAGGCGGTGCCGTACAGCCAGAGCGCCTACGCCTCGGATCCGCAGGGCCGCCTCTATCGCACCGACTGTTCCGGCATGGTGTCGATGGCCTGGCACCTGCCCACCAGCGCGACCACCTACTCCCTGCCCAACTACTCCTCCAGGCTGGGCAGTCTGGACGACCTGCAGCCCGGTGACATCATCAACAGCGGCGAGCACGTGGTCATCTTCCAGAGCTGGACGAGCTCGGCGCACACGAGCGCCAACATCATGGAGGAGGCCCACACCGGCACCGACGCGCGCCACGAGACCTACAGCCGCGACTACCTCACCTCGAACGGCTTCCTGCCCTACCGCTACGACCACGTGAGCGACTCCCCGGTCACGGCGCCGGACCCGGGCATGACCAACCTGACCCAGGTCGGCGACCTCACCGGTGACGGCGTGCCCGACCTGATCGCCGTCGAGTCCTCCACGGGCGACCTCTACCGCTACAACGGCCCCGGCTTCGTGGGCGACGCCGGCCGCACGAAGATCGGCAACGGCTGGAACTCCATGAGCGACCTCGTGGGCGTCGGCGACCTCACCGGTGACGGGGTGTCCGACATCCTCGCCGTGGACGCCTCCGACGGGAACCTCTACCGCTACTCGGGGCCGAACTACAACGGCGGCACGAAGGTGCAGATCGGCACCCACTGGGACTCGATGACCAACATCACCCCGGTCGGTGACCTCACCGGTGACGGGGTGCCCGACATCATCGCGGTCGAGAAGTCCACCGGAAAGCTGTACCGCTACTCCGGCCCCAACTACAGCGGGGGTTCGCGCGTCGAGATCGGCAGCGGCTGGAACGTCTACAGCACGATCGTGGGCGTCGGCGACATCACCGGCGACGGCACCGCCGACATCATCGCCGTGGACGCCACGGACGGGAACCTCTACCGCTACTCCGGCCCGAACTACAACGGCGGCACCCGGACCCTGATCGGCAACGCCTGGAACACGATGACCGACCTCGTGGGCGTCGGCGACCTCACCGGTGACGGCGTGCCCGACCTGCTCGGCGTCGAGAAGTCCACGGGCAAGCTGTACCGCTACTCCGGTCCGTCCTTCACCGGCGGCTCGCGGGTCGAGATCGGCCACGGCTGGTGAACTCCGGCCCCCTCGGGGGCGGCCGGACTCCCGGCCGCCCCCGCCCCGGCACCACGTGGCCGTCCACCGGCCCCCGCCCCGCCCCGCCCCGCTCCAGCGACCGCGTCCCGGAGTCAGCCATGTCCCGCGTGACCCCCGTCAGCCATTCCTCCACCGCCCGCCCGTCCTCCCGCAGGCACCGCGCCCCGCTCGGCACCGCCCTCGGTGCCGCCGTCCTGGCGCTGGCCGCGAGCATGGCCGGCGCGCCCGCCGCGCACGCCGACACCGTGACCGCGAGCACCGCCCCGCCCCTGCGCTACGTCAGCTACAACCTGTGCGGCAACGCCTGCCCCGACTCGGCCGGCTACGACAACGCCAAGCGCATCGACACCGTCGCCGCGCAGGCCTCCGCGGGCACCTGGGGCGCCGACGAGTTCTTCCTCCAGGAGGTCTGCCGCCCGCAGTACGACGCCCTGATGAACAGGCTCTCGCCGCTCGGCTTCCACGGCCTGTACACCGCCACCCTCAGCGGACGCTCCGACGTGTGCGGCGGCGCCGACTACGGGGTCGCCGTCCTCGTCAAGGGCGCGATCTCCGACAGCAAGGTCCTCGACCTCACGGTCGGCGGCGAGTCCGAGCCGGTCAAGGTGCCGTGCGTGCGGACGTACATCCAGAACCGGCCCAACTGGGCCTGCTCGGTCCACCTCTACTGGAACGGCGCCACCCTCAACCAGCAGGAGGCCGTCGAACTCGCCAAGCAGGCCAAGGCCTGGCACGACAGCGGTACCCCCGTCGTTCTGGGCGGGGACTTCAACACCACCTCGCGCACCGCCTCCAGCTCCCTCTTCTACGACGGGGCCAGTCACGACGGCGGCACCGGCATCTTCACCGAGGCCGACCAGACCGACACCGACCACTACGACACCACCGTCTGTGCCCCCACGGCGCCCGCCTGCCGCTCCGGAGCACCCACCCTCGACGCCCGCAAGATCGACTACGTCTACCTCAGCACCGGTGACTTCCACGGTGCCAAGGAGGACGTCCTCCCCCAGGAGACCGACGTCTCCGACCACCGCATGGTGCGCGGCGCCGCGTACTGGGCCGACTGCGGGCCGGCCACCGGCGGCGCCGTCTACCGCCGCGACTCCTCCGGCGTCCTCTACCGCTACGCCGGGCGCTCCGGCGGCATCGGCGGCGCCTGCAAGGCCGGCTACGGCTGGAACGGCATGCGGCTGATCGCCCGCGAGGGCCGCGACCTGATGGCCGTCGACACCTCCGGAGCCCTGTGGCGCTATCCGGCCGACCCGGCCGACGGCTCCTTCTCGGGCAGCACCAGGGTGGCGGAGGGCGGTGGCTGGGACGCGACCGACGTGCTCCTCGCGCCCGGCGACTTCGACGGCGACGGTACGGCCGACCTGATCGGCCGCGACACCTCCGGCGACCTGTGGCTGCATCCGGGCAACGGTTCCGGCGGCTACGGCACGCCGGTGCGGATCGGCACGGGGTGGCAGGTGTACGACCGGATGCTCGCCCCGGGCGACTTCACGGGCGACGGACGGCCCGACCTGATCGGCCGGGACAGCACGGGCGACCTGTGGCTCTACGCCGGCGACGGCCACGGCGGCTACGCCGCGCGCACGCGGATCGGCAACGGGTGGCAGACGTACACGGCGCTCGCAGCCCCGGGCGACCTGGACGGCGACGGGCGGCCCGACCTCGTGGGCCGGGACGCCTCCGGCGGACTGTGGTTCTACGCCGGCGACGGCCACGGGGGCTACGCCCCGCGCACGGAGATCGGCTACTCCTACCCGGACGGCGAACTGCTGTTCTGAGCGGGACGCGCGGCGGGGGCCGGGAGGCATCGCCTCCCGGCCCCCGCCGCCCGTGGTCCTACAGCACCGCCAGGTCGATGATCCCGAAAGCCGCCGCCGCGACCAGGCCGGCGGCCGGCATGGTGATGAACCAGCCGAGGACGATGTTCTTGGCCACGCCCCAGCGGACCGCGTTGACCCGCTTGGTCGCGCCCACACCCATGATCGCCGAGGTGATGACGTGGGTCGTGGAGATCGGCGCCTTGAAGACGAACGCCGTGGTGAACATGATCGACGCGCCCGTCGCCTCCGCCGCGAAACCCTGCGGCGGGTCAAGCTCGATGATCTTGCGGCCCAGGGTGCGCATGATGCGCCAGCCGCCCGCGTAGGTGCCCAGCGACAGCATCAGCGCGCAGACGATCTTCACCCAGACCGGGATCGGGTCGCCGTACGTCTCGTGGCCCGAGATCACCAGGGCCATCACCACGACACCCATGGTTTTCTGGGCGTCCTGGAGGCCGTGTCCGAGCGCCATGCCGGCCGCCGACACGGTCTGCGCGATACGGAAGCCGCGCTTGGCCTTGTGCGGGTTGGACCGGCGGAAGATCCACATGATCGCCGTCATCACCAGGTAGCCGACGATCAGGCCGACGACCGGGGACAGGAACATCGGGATGACGACCTTGTCGAGCACCCCGTTCCAGTGCACCGTCGTGCTGCCGGCCAGCGCGGCGCCCACCAGGCCGCCGAACAGCGCGTGGGACGAGGAGGAGGGCAGGCCGAAGTACCAGGTCGCCAGGTTCCAGACGATCGCGCCGACGAGCGCCGCGAGCAGGATGCCCATGCCGGTGGACCCGGACGGCGTCTCGATCAGGCCCTCGCTGACGGTCTTGGCGACCCCGGAGCCCAGGAATGCGCCCGCGAGGTTCATCACGGCCGCCATGGCGAGCGCCGCGCGCGGGGTCAGCGCCCGCGTCGACACCGACGTGGCGATCGCGTTCGCCGAGTCGTGGAAACCGTTCGTGTACGTGAAGAAGAGCGCGACCGCGATGGTCACGACCAGGGCGAAGGTGTCCATCGACGCCTCAGGACTCCTTGACCGCGATGGTCTCCACCGTGTTCGCCACGTGCTCGAACGCGTCCGCCGCCTCTTCCAGGACGTCCACGATCTGCTTGAGCTTCAGCACCTCGATCGCGTCGTACTTGCCGTTGAACAGGTGGGCCAGGAGCTTGCGGTGGATCTGGTCCGCCTGGTTCTCCAGCCGGTTCACCTCGATCCAGTACTCGGTGAGGTTGGCCATGGTCCGCAGGTTTGGCATGGCCTCCGCGGTCAGCTCGGCCGCCCGCGCGAGCACCTCGATCTGCTGCTCGACGCCCTTGGGCAGTTCCTCGACGTTGTAGAGGACGACCAGGTCGACGGCCTCCTCCATGAAGTCCATGATGTCGTCGAGGGAGCCCGCGAGGGAGTAGATGTCCTCACGGTCGAACGGCGTGATGAACGAGGAGTTCAGCTGGTGGAAGATCGCGTGCGTGGCGTCGTCACCTGCGTGTTCCGCGGCCCGCATACGCTCTGCGATCTCGGCCCGGGCGGAGGAGTCCGCCCCGAGCAGTTCCATCAGGAGCTTGGAGCCCGTGACGATGTTGTCCGCGGAGGCGGCGAACATGTCGTAGAAGCTCGTCTCCCTGGGGGTCAGACGAAAGCGCACGTGGGGTCCTCGGGGTGCTTCGGTTTCGGTCAGGCTGATGCTAGGCGCATCATCCGGCCACGGCTATCGGGCCGCCAACCAGTGTCGCCCATCGGCCGCAGTGCTCGGCACGGGGGCAGGGCAAGAGGCGCCTACCGGGCAAAATGCGGTACCATATACCCACCAGGGGTATATGTGTCATACGGGAGGACGCGATGACGACGACCGAGGCCGGCGCGGCGCCCTCCGGGCCGACGACGCACGGTTACCACCAGCAGAAGGACGAGCACCTCAAGCGGCTGCGGCGGATCGAGGGGCAGATCCGGGGGTTGCAGCGGATGGTCGAGGAGGACACGTACTGCATCGACATACTCACGCAGGTGTCCGCGTCCACGAAGGCGCTGCAGTCCTTCGCGCTGCAGTTGCTGGAGGAGCATCTGCGGCACTGTGTCGCTGACGCTGCGGTCAAGGGGGGCGAGGAGATCGATGTGAAGGTGGAGGAGGCTACTAAGGCGATTGCGCGGTTGTTGCGTACGTGAGGGGGCTGCGGGCGTCCTTTGGCTGCGGCGCCGTCGTGGCTGGTCGCGCCCACGCGGCGGAGCCGCATATCAGACACAGCCCCGCGCCCCTTCGGGGCGCACCCGTAGCACCTCGTCGATGCTTTCCAGGCTGAGGCGGTCTTCTGCTTCGGAGGCGGCGATGATGAGTTCGCCGCAGAGTTCGATCTCGGCGAGGGCCACGTGGTCCTGTACCGCCGTGCCGCCGACCGGAGCCACTCGCCTCACCTCTCCTCTGCCGTCACCGACTTCCTAGAGTAGGGAGCGGTCTACACACGGCGCATGGCACGGACGGGCTAGTTCAGGGGTGGCGTCAAGCGGTCCGGTGGACTAGTGCGCGGGGTCGTCCGTCCCGTCTTCGGCGATGCGGCCGGCGTAGATGTCACGCGGCTGCGGCAGGGTGATGTCGACGGGGGTGCCGAAGGCGTACAGCAGGGTGGTGGAGGCCACCGCCACCGGGGCCTTCTGGCGGCCGTTGACGAAGGCGAAGCTCTGCCGGAGCTTGCGGATGCGGCCCTCGTCGTCCAGGTAGGCGTCGAAGGGCACCTCGGCGGTGGCGAACCCCTTGGCGGCCGCGCGGAGGGCGGCCCGGTTCTCCGCGGGGGCGCCGCGTGCCGCGAGGGCCAGGTCGGCCGTCCCCCGGTAGTGCCGTACGTCGATCCCGCCGACCTCGGTCCGGCCCACGTACGTCGCCGTGCGCGCCCCGCGCAGGATCTCCGCCGCCGCGTACGGGTCGGTCACGCCGCCGGTGACGAGGTTGCCGTCGGACAGGGTCGCGGTGTCCACCCGGACCCACTTGTCGGCGGGCACCCCGGCGCCACGGTTCTTCATGTAGAGGGCGCCCGGGGCGAGGAGTTCGGTGATCGGGCGGTGCTCGGGAGTGCCGGCGGGGTCGTCGGGCAGGACGACGGTCAGTCGGCCGAGCCGGCGCCGGTAGTCGTAGACGCCCCTGCCGCGGATGGTGACGCGGGTGCCGCCGGTCGCCATCTCCATCGCCGTACTGGCCTTGGAGGTGCCCGCCTCGCGGAGCGCGCCGGCGGCCCGGTGCAGCGCGCCGACCGGATCGGCGGCACCGCCCGCGTCCTCGGCGGCGGCGCCCCGGCCCGCGCACCCGGTGGCGCACACGCCGAGCCCGAACACGATGCCCATCGCGACGACCGTTCTGCCCGCGCGCGTGTGCTGCCGCCGCTCCATCGCCTGCCTACCCCCAGCCGGTACGTCCGTCACGGGCCGTCTGTCGTTCCGGTTAACGACGGGTAGGAGGTGCCGTCACGCGGCCGCCGGACCGGGCTCGGTACGGTGGGCGGCGTGGCGCAGGAGGAACACCGCACGACGACGGACGAAGAGGGCCGGTTCTGCGTGGCCCGGTGCAGTTGCGGCTGGCGCGGCCCCGCCCGCCGGGCCCGGAGCCAGGCCCGTACGGACGCGGAGCGGCACAGCGCCGGGTAGCCCGGCGGAGGCCAGGGGTGCTCAGTGGGGGGCCGGGGCCACCGGCCGCTGTCGCCAGGCCTGTTGGAAGGCGAAGCGGCACGCCTCGACCTCGTGGCGCTGGTCGGCGTGGAGGACGCCGAGGGTGTAGGCCGTGGCCGGGGCGATGCGGGGGGTCCGGGCCGCCTGGGCCGCCGCGCCGGCCGCCTCGGCGGCGTCCCGGTGCCGGTTCAGGGCGAGGGCGGCGGTAAGGAGCCGGGGGTGGGGGGAGCCGTCGCCGTCGCCGTCCAGGACCTCCTGGGCGTACCGGTGCAGGCGCAGCAGCAGGCGGACCTGGTGCCAGGGCGTGTCCGCGAGGCCCTGCGGCGGGGGCTCGGTGGTGCAGGGGTGGCCCGGCGGGAGGACGGGGAGCGCGGCCACGGCGTCGGTGAGGCGTTCCTCGGCGGCGGCCGCGAGGGAGCGGAGGTCCGTGCCGTCGGGGGTGGTGGTCAGCGGGACGTCGCTGGCGAGGACGGCGACCGTGTCGGCCACGGCGTGGAAGCGCGCGGAGCCGAGCGCCTGGAGGGCGGTGGAGTGCGCGCGGGTGCGGGCGAGGGTGAGTCGGCGTTCCAGCAGGGCGGCGGCCTTCGCCGCGCCGAGGTGCACGGTGGCGGCCGTGGGGGCGCCCGAGCCGGTGCGCGGGGCGGGGTCCGCCCGTGGACCGCTCACGGTCGCGTACGCGGGGTCCGACAGGCGGGCCAGCGCCCCCAGCAGCCGGGTCAGGCGGGCTTCGTAGGTGTGTTCCGCGCCCAAGGTGCCTGACAGCCAGGCCAGTTCGGGTTGGAGCTGGTCGGACCAGGCGGGGTTCAGGAGCGGGCGGTAGGTGTGGAGGGTGGCGGTGAGCCGGCGGGCGGCCCGCCGCAGCGCCCGGGTGGACTCGGCGGGCGCCTCCCCGTGCAGGCGCAGGGCGCGGAGGAACTCCGTGGACCGGGCGCGCAGATAGCCCGTGAGGGCGTCGTCGGGCGTGCGGGCCGGGGTGGAGGGGGCCGGGGGGTCAGGATGTCGCTGTGCCACGCCGGCGCCTCCGGGCGTCTATGAGCATCTCCTGGATGTTGCGCAGGGGCTGGCCGTCCGCGTCCGTGGCGTGCCGGGTCCACTCGCCGTCCGGGCCAAGGTGCCAGGACGCGGTGGAGTCGGCCATGCCCGCGTCGAGCAGCCGGTTCAGGGCGGCGCGGTGGGCGGGGTCGGTGACCCGCACGAGGGCCTCTATGCGGCGGTCGAGGTTGCGGTGCATCATGTCGGCGCTGCCGATCCACACCTCGGGCTCGCCGCCGTTGCCGAAAGCGAACACCCGGGAGTGTTCGAGGAACCGGCCGAGGACGGAGCGGACGCGGATGTTCTCCGAGAGTCCGGCCACGCCGGGGCGCAGCGCGCAGATGCCGCGCACCCACACGTCGACCGGCACGCCCGCCTGGGACGCGCGGTAGAGGGAGTCGACGACGGCCTCGTCGACCATCGAGTTCGCCTTGATCCGGATGAACGCGGGCCGTCCCGCGCGGTGGTGCTGCGCCTCGCGGTCGATGCGGGCGATGAGGCCGTCGCGCAGGGACTTGGGGGCGACGAGGAGCCGCCGGTAGGTCTCGCGGCGCGAGTAGCCGGAGAGGCGGTTGAACAGGTCGGAGAGGTCGGCGCCGACCTGGGGGTCGGCGGTGAGCAGGCCGAGGTCCTCGTAGAGGCGGGCGGTCTTGGGGTGGTAGTTGCCGGTGCCGACGTGGCTGTAGCGCCGTAGCGTGTCGTCGCCCTCCTGGCGGACCACCAGGGACAGCTTGCAGTGGGTCTTCAGGCCGACGAGACCGTAGACGACGTGGCAGCCGGCCTCCTCCAGTTTGCGCGCCCACTTGATGTTGGCGTGCTCGTCGAAGCGGGCCTTGATCTCGACCAGGACGAGGACCTGCTTGCCGGACTCGGCGGCGTCGATGAGCGCGTCGACTATCGGCGAGTCGCCCGAAGTCCGGTACAGGGTCTGCTTGATGGCGAGCACGTCGGGGTCGGCCGCCGCCTGCTCCAGGAACGCCTGGACGGAGGTGGAGAAGGAGTCGTACGGGTGGTGCAGCAGCACGTCCCGGCTGCGCAGGGCGGCGAAGATGTCCGGCGGGGACGCCGACTCGACCTCGGCGAGGTCCCGGTGGGTGCCGGCGACGAACTTGGGGTACTTCAGCTCGGGCCGGTCCAGGCTGTGGATGCGGAACAGTCCGGTGAGGTCGAGCGGGCCGGGCAGCGGGTACACCTCGGCCTCGCTGATCTTCAGCTCACGCACGAGGAGGTCCAGCACCTCGCGGTCGATGGATTCCTCCACCTCCAGCCGCACCGGAGGCCCGAACCGGCGCCGCATCAGCTCCTTCTCCAGGGCCTGGAGGAGGTTCTCCGCGTCGTCCTCCTCGACCTCCAGGTCCTCGTTGCGGGTCAGCCGGAAGGTGTGGTGCTCCAGCACCTCCATGCCCGGGAACAGCTCCTCCAGGTGGGCGGCGATGACGTCCTCCAGCGGGACGTACCGGCCCGGGGAGCTCTCCAGGAAGCGGGCGAGCAGCGGCGGCACCTTCACGCGGGCGAAGTGCCGGTGCCCGGTGACCGGGTTGCGTACGACGACGGCCAGGTTCAGGGAGAGGCCGGAGATGTACGGGAAGGGGTGCGCGGGGTCGACCGCGAGGGGGGTCAGCACGGGGAAGATGCGCTGCCGGAAAAGGGTGAACAGGCGGGCCTGCTCCTTCTCCGTCAGCTCGTTCCAGCGCACCAGTTCGATGCCCTCGTCCGCGAGTGCGGGGGCGACGTCCTCGTGGTAGCAGGCGGCGTGCCGGGCCATCAGCTCGCGCGAGCGCGCCCAGATCATCTCCAGTACCTCGCGCGGCTGGAGCCCGGACGCGGACCGGGTGGCGACCCCGGTGGCGATACGGCGCTTGAGGCCGGCCACCCGGACCATGAAGAACTCGTCCAGGTTGCTGGCGAAGATCGCCAGGAAGTTGGCCCGCTCCAGCAGCGGGGTGTTCGGGTCCTCGGCCAGCTCCAGGACCCGCTCGTTGAACGCCAGCCAGCTGCGCTCCCGGTCCAGGAACCGGCCCTGCGGCAGCTCGCCACCGTCCTCCGGCTCCTCATACGCGTCGATGTCGGCGTCGATGTCGGGATCCAGGTCGGACAGGGCCGCGGCCACGGTGTGCGGGCGGTGCGCGGCGAGGGAGCCCACGGAGGGCTGGATCTGGACCGGTGCCTGGGCGTCTGGCTGACTCATGAACCCATTCTTCCGCGTGACGAGCCGTACAGGCGCGTCGGAGTCCACGGCCGGGAGCACGGCGGCGGGCCCCTCGGGGGGCGGGGAGGGCTCTGGCGCGGCGGGCTGCATGGGGCGAGCGTCGCAAGCCGGTCTGAACCAGCGGTTACGGCGACATGACGTGCGGGACAGCGGGGGGCGGCCCACGGGTGATCGACACCGGGTGCGCGACGGCCCGTACGCCCTTCCCCCCGTGGAAAGGGCGTACGGGAACCCCGGGCTCCGGGCCGCCCTCGGTTCGTTCAGGCGGCCCGGCGGCGCAGCACCGCGTACGCGGCGACGGTGGCGAGTGCGGCGACGGCCAGGACGATGCCCGTCTCCACCAGGTGCAGTGGCCAGAAGTGGGACGCGGGGTGGTAGACGGCGAAATACCCGTGCGCGTTCCGCCCCTCGTTCACCTGCCAGGCGCTGCCCGGCAGCGTGAACCGCTCCGCCGAGGTCCTAGTCAGCGCCGGCCACAGGTCCGCGCGGCAGCGGCCGAGGACGAAGTCGATCAGCCACATCGCGGCGAAGGCGGCGCCCAGCCCGGCCAGGGTGCGGCGCAGCAGCAGCGCGGCGAGCGCGCCGACGGCGAGGGCGGCGAGGCCGTACGCCACCACGAGCGGGCCCCGGGCCGCGAACACCTCGGCCTCGTACCAGTGGTCGCCGAGGAGGTCCCGGTTGTCCGCCCAGCTCCAGCGGAACACCAGCACCAGGACGGTGCCGCCCGCCGTCACGGCCAGCGCGGGCAGGGCCAGCTTGGCGGTCAGCCAGCGCACCGGCGTCACACCCTGCGTCCAGGCCAGCCGCGCGGTGCCGGACTCCAGTTCGCGGCCGATCAGCGCGCCGCCCGCGAAGACGGCGACGGCGAGGAAGCTGAAGCAGATGAGGGTGCCGATCCAGCCGACCGGCTCGTTGTAGGCCTGCTCGCCGAACACGACCGCGCACGGGGCCTGGCGGCAGTGGGCCAGGGACGCTCGGGCGTGGTCGGCGGTGATCTCGTCCAGCCACACCAGCCAGCCGGACAGTCCGGCCACGACGGCGGTCCACAGCAGCAGGGACGTGCGGTGCAGCCGCAGCACGGTGCGGGGCAGCCCCCCGAGGCCGAGGACCCCGCCGCTCATACGGCGGCCCCGGTGGGACCGGTGGCCTGGGGAGCCTTGCCGGCCTGGGTGACTTTGCCGGACCGGGGGCGGCCCGGTGCCGTCCGGCGGGACAGGACCCGGAAGGCGACGACGGTGAGCAGGGCGGCGACGCCGAGCAGCAGGGCGCAGCCCATCAGGTGCAGCGGCCAGAAGTGGGACTGCGGGTGGTAGTCCTTGTACCAGCTGACGGCGTGCAGCTTGGCGTAGAGCGCCTTGCAGGGGCCATAGGTGCCGCTGCCGCAGCCCGGGTCGGCGATGTGGGCGCCGCTGGAGGTGACGAGTCCCTGGGCGACGGTGATGCCGCTGCCGCGCGGGCCGTCGCTGTCGAGTGCGGCGACGCTGGTGACGGTGGGCCACAGGTGGGGCAGTGCCTGCTGGACGCCGAACCAGAGCAGGCCGGTGCCGCACAGGGCGCCGCCCAGCGCGCCGAGCTGCCGCTTGAACAGCAGGCCGAGGAGGACGCCGGTCGCGAGGCCGGCCAGGGCCAGCGCTACGGCGAGGGGGCCGCCCGCGTAGAACGTGGCGAGGTCGGACCAGTTCTTGGCCGTGTCGATGCGGCCCTCGCCCGCCGTCCAGGCCCTGTGGTGCAGCCAGGTCAGCAGCCAGGTGCCGAGGGCGATGGCGACGGCCGGGGCGGCGAGCCTGCCGGCCAGCCAGCGGGCGGGGCGCACGCCCTGGGTCCAGGCGAGCCACGCGGTGCCGTTCTCCAGCTCGCGGCCGGTGAGGGCGGCACCCGCCCAGGCGGCGACGAGGAAGGGGACGGCGAGGACGGCGTACGTCAGGTAGTTGTAGTAGTCCTTGTAGCGCAGGATCGACGTCTGGTCGTAGGCGCAGTGCGGGTTCATCCCGCAGGCGTCGAACTGGTGCCAGGCCGCGGCGGCGGAGTCGGTCAGGGGGCCGCCGAGCCACAGCAGTGCGGCGGCGAGGACGGCGACGAGGCCGGTCCAGACGAGCAGGGCGGGCCGGTGCAGCCGCAGCAGCCAGCGCAGTTGGCGCGGGCGGGCGGGGGCCGTCGCGGCCGGGGAGGCGGTGGTCGGGGCGGTGGTCATGCCAGGGTCTCCTGCGGGGCGGCGGTGAGGGCGGGCGCCCCGGGGTTGCGCAGGTGGGCGAGGACGAGTTCCTCCAGGGACGGCGTGGCGGTGCGCCAGTCGCCGCCGAGCGGGCCCGAGGGGCGGATCAGGGCGCTGAGCTGGCGTCCGGTGATCCGGGACTCGACGACGGTGTGCGCGTCGAGGCCGGTCTCGCCGGAGTCGGCCGGGCCGCTGATCCGCAGGTGGGCGGCGAGGAGATCGTCGATGTCGCCGGCCAGTCGGACCTGGCCGGCACCGACGAGCAGCAGGTGGTCGCAGGAGTCCTCCAGCTCGGCGACCACGTGCGAGGACATCGCGATCGTCGTGCCGTACTGGGCGGCCTGCGCCATCAGCGTGCCCATCAGCTCGTGCCGGGCCAGCGGGTCGAGGTCGGCCATCGGCTCGTCCAGGAGCAGCAGTTCGGGGCGTTTGCCGAGGGCGAGGGCGAGGGCGACGCGGGTGCGCTGGCCGCCGGACAGCGACCGTATCCGGGCGGCCGGGTCCAGGTCGCCCGCCGCGACGACCTGGGCGGCGGTGTCCGCGTCCCAGCGCTCGGGGTTGAGGTCGGCGCCCATGAGCAGCGTCTCGGCGACGGTGAGCTGGGGGTACAGCGGCTTGTCCTGGGCGACGAAACCGACCCGGGTGCGGGCCTCGGCGGGCAGCGTGCCGAGCACGGTCAGCCGGCCCTCGGTGGGCGCGAGCAGTCCGGCGGCCAGTGCGAGCAGCGTGGACTTGCCGGCGCCGTTGGGCCCGACGACGGCGCACACGCGCCCGGCGGGCAGCCGGAACGCGCAGTCGCGCAGTGCCCAGCCGCCCCGGCGCCCGAAGCGCTTGCCGAGGCCGGTGGCCTCCAGTGCCGTGTCGGTCATGAACGTTCTCCCTGGAAGTGCTTGTCGAGTACGGCGGTGAACAGGGCCGCCACGTCGTCGCGGTCCCAGCCCGCCTCGACGGCTCTCGCCGCCCAGTCCTCCAGCTCGGCCCGCAGCGGCGAGTCGGCCGGGGCGGCGCCCAGCGAGCGCCGCACGAAGGTGCCGAGCCCGCGCCGGGCCTCCACCAGCCCCTCCCGCTCCAGTTCGCGGTAGGCCTTGAGGACGGTGTTGGGGTTGATGGCGGTGGCCTCCACGACCTCGCGGGCCGTGGGCAGCTTGTCGCCGGGCTGGAGCAGGCCCAGGCGCAGGGCCTGCTTGGTCTGCTGGACGAGCTGGACGTAGGTGGCGACACCGCTGTGCCGGTCGATGCGGTATTCGACCACGCGCTGAACCACCCTTTCACTAATTGAGTAGTGAAAGGGTGGTGCAAAGAAGGGGCGACCGTCAACCCGGCCGCCCCTTGTGTGGCTCTTCGTCCCCTTAAGTTAGTTCTCCGTATGTCACGTCTCTGTGCGGTACATCAGATCGGTCTCGTACGTGCCGAACCCCAGCCGCTCGTACACCGCCACCGCCGCCTTGTTGTCGGCGTCGACGTAGAGCATCGCCGTGGGCAGGCCGAGTCCCGCGAGGTGGCGCAGGCCGATGGTGGTCAGCGCCTTGCCCAGGCCGCCGCCCTGCTCGCCGGGGCGCACCCCGAGCACGTACACCTCGCCGAGTCCCTCGGCCGCGTGCACCTTGGTCCAGTGGAAGCCGACCAGTTCCCCGCGCCGCTCGGCCAGGAAGAACCCGGCCGGGTCGAACCACGGCTGGGCCTTGCGGTCGTCCAGGTCGCGCTGGGTCAGCGAGCCCTGCTCGGGGTGGTGCGCGAAGGCGGCGGCGTTCACCGCGAGCCAGGCCGCGTCGTCCTTGCCCGGCTGGTACGGCCGTACGCCCACGCCCTCCGGCAGCACCGGGTCGGGCAGCTCCAGGCCAGCCAACGGCCGCCGCATCTGGCGCAGTTCGCGGAACAGGGTCAGTCCCAGCACCTGGGCGAGGTGCCGGGCCGCGGCGTGCCCGCCGTGCGCCCACACCCGCAGCCGCTTGCCCGAGGCGGCCATCAGCGCCGAGCCCAGCGCCCGCCCGTGCCCGTGCCCGCGGTGCGCGGGGTGGACGACCAGCTCGGCGGCCGGCGCCTCCACCGGGTCCGTGTCCTCCAGCTGCGCGTAGCCGACGAGTTCGCCGTCGACCGACAGCAGCAGGTGCGAGACGCCCTCCCGGGCGCCGCCGCGCAACTGCAGCCGCCCCTGCTCGGACACCGGCTGCTGGCCGTCGCTCCGGGCGGCCTCGGCGACCAGGGCGAGCACGGCCTCGGCCTGCTCCGGGGTGAGTTCGGCGTGGGTCTCGATCGAACGGGAGGGGAAGGGGCGCAGGGCGTCGTCGCTGCTCATGGATATGAGGGTACGGCGACGGGGTGCGGGGGGAGGGGTGCCACGAACGGGTGAAGACGCCGGGATTCCGGCCGGTCTGGATTGTGGCGACGCTATGGTGTCTACATGGCAGACAACACGACCATTCAGGTGTCCCGCCAGGCCCGTGACCACCTCGCCCAGGTGGCCAAGGAACGCGGGATGACCTTGGGGCAGCTGGTGGAGGAGATGGCCGCGCAACAGCCGACGGCCGAGCAGATCGCCGAGCGGCTGGCGGCCGACCGCCAGGTCGTACGCGAGAGGATCGGCATCGACATCAGTGACGAGGAGTTCGACCTGGCTCCCGACATCCTGGCCAATATCCAGCGCATCGCCGCCGAGAAGGCGCGGACCGCGAGCGGGGCGGCAGCAGCTTGATCATCCTCGACACCAGCGCCGTCCGAGCCCTGGCGGACGGCCAGAAGACGCTCAATCTGCTCGCGGGCAACATGGCGCGCACGCCGGGCGACGCCCTGAGAATCCCGGCCCTGTGCCTCATGCAGGCCGAGGCGGACGACGCGGGCGCCGCCCAGCGCGTACTCGCCTTCTCCTCGGTCGTCGTGGATCAGCTGAGCACGGTCGCGGCGGTAGGCGTGGGCACCATGTTCCGTGACGGGTACGGCGGTGCGGACATCTGTCACGCGCTGTACTGTTCCCTGCCGCGGCCCGACTTCAAGGGCATGTCGATCCTGCTCACGGACGACGAACAGCGCTACCCGCCCGGCGTGGTGGCCGTCGACATCGACTCCCCGGGCATGCTCGGTTTCTACTGATCGCTCGGCGGGGCTGTGGGCGCGCCCGGCAGCCGTACGGTCGCCACCGTCCCCCCGTCCTCCGCGAGGGTCAGGGTCACCTCGCCGCCCGCCTGCCGGACCGTGCGGGCCACGATGGAGAGGCCGAGGCCCGAGCCGGGCAGGGCGCGGGCGCTGGGGGAGCGCCAGAAGCGGTCGAAGACGTGGGGGAGTTCCTCGACGGGGATGCCGGGACCGTGGTCGCGGACCGTCAGCACGCCCTCGGTCAGCCGCACCTCGATCGTGCCGCCCTCGGAGCTGAACTTCACCGCGTTGTCGAGGATGTTGACGATCGCCCGCTCCAGCGCCGACGGCTCAGCCCGGACGAACCAGGGCTCCAGATCCGCCGTGATCGTCAGTTCCGGTCCGCGCAGCCGCGCCCGGCGCAGCGCCGCCTCCACCGTGTCCTGGAGCGGTATCACCTCGACGCGCTCGCCCCGCTGGCTCTCCGAGCGGGACAGCTCCTGCAAGTCGCCGATCAGCGCCGCCAGTTCCGTCATCTGCGCCTTCACCGAGGCGAGCAGCGCCTTGCGGTCCTCCGGGGGCAGCGGACGGCCCGTCTCCTCGCTGCGGGTGAGGAGTTCGATGTTCGTCCGCAGCGAGGTCAGCGGGGTACGCAACTCATGACCGGCGTCCGCGATCAGCTGCTGCTGCATCTCGCGCGAGCCGGCCAGCGAGGACGTCATCGAGTTGAACGACCGCGACAGCCGGGCCACTTCGTCCTCGCTGTCGTCGTCCACGGGGATCCGGATCGCGAGGTCCTCCGTCCGGGCCACGTGCTCGACGGCCTCGGTCAGCTTGTCCACGGGCCGCAGACCGGCACGGGCCACGGCGAGGCCCGCCGCCCCGGCGCCTATGACACCCACCCCGGAGACGAGGAGCAGGATCAGGGCGAGGTCGTTGAGGGTCTTCTCGGTGCTGCGCAGGGAGACGGCGTTGATGACGGCGGCCTTGACGAGAGAGTTGTCCGCGGTGTTGCGCAGCGCCTGCGGTACGACCAGAACCCGCACCGGGTTGCCGTCGGTGTCCGTGCTGTTGTGGAACTCCCCGTGGTCGTCGTTGGTCCCGGCCCGCTCGACCGCGTCCCGGTCGATGCCGGTGACCTTGACCCGGCCCAGCGAGCTGGTGAACAGGCACACGCTGCCGTCCGGCTTCACCACCTCCGAGTACGTGCTCCGGAAGCCGCCGAAGTAGGGGGAGGGCTTTTGCAGGCAGAGGGCCAGGGCGGAGTTCACCTGGTTCTCCAGCTGGTGCTGCGGTACCGCGACCGCCTTCTGCAAGTCCTGGTCCGCCTGGTCGTACAGCTTGCCCTTCACGATGAACCAGCACGTCACCGACACCGCCGCCACCGCGAACGCCACCGCCGCCGCGACCAGCATCGCCAGCCGGGCCCGGATGGGCAGGGCGCGGTAGCGGCGCAGGAGCCTCTTCACTCCGCGCCGCCCTGCCGCAGCACATAGCCCACGCCCCGCACGGTGTGCACGAGGCGCGGCTCGCCGCCCGCCTCGGTCTTGCGGCGCAGGTACATGACGTAGACGTCCAGGGAGTTCGACGACGGCTCGAAGTCGAAGCCCCAGACCGCCTTCAGGATCTGCTCACGGGTGAGCACCTGGCGCGGGTGGGCCATGAACATCTCCAGCAGCGTGAACTCGGTCCGGGTCAGCTCGACCTGGCGCTCGCCCCGCGTCACCTCCCGGGTCGCGAGGTCCATCCGCAGGTCGGCGAAGGTCAGCGCCTCGTCCTCCTGGGCCTGCGCCGACACCGCCGCCGCGTAGGAGCTGCGCCGCAGCAGGGCGCGGATACGGGCGAACAACTCGTCCAGCTCGAACGGCTTGACCAGGTAGTCGTCGGCGCCCGCGTCCAGCCCCGTCACCCGGTCGCCGACCGTGTCGCGGGCCGTCAGCATCAGGATCGGCAGCGTGTCACCGGCGCCCCGGATCCGGCGGGCCGCCGTCAGACCGTCCATCCTCGGCATCTGGATGTCCAGGACGATCAGGTCCGGCTGGTAGGCGCCCGTCTTGTCCAGGGCGTCCGCTCCGTCCACGGCCACCTCAGTGTCGTACCCCTCGAAGGCGAGGCTGCGCCGCAGCGCCTCCCGTACGGCCGGCTCGTCGTCGACGATCAGGATGCGCTGGGGGTCACGGTCGCGGTCGCCGTCGGCGGGGCTCATCGGTCGGGGTTCCTCAGGGTGGTGGGGACGGGGGCGCCGGCCGGTGCCTCTCGGCGCGTTCGGCGTCTTTCAGCGTCGCATGTTTCCCACGGGCAGGGCACGCACGCGCGGGGGGCGGGGGTGTCACACCGTGACGGTGCTCAGCCGGTTCAGCGGCACCCGGCGCCGGTGCGGGCGCGAGGCGCTCGTCCGCAGCCCCATCAGCTGCGGGAACCGGGCGGCCGGCGGCTTCGGGACGGCCTCGGCGGCGCGGGCCGCCGTGAGCGGCTCGTGCAGCGCGCCGGCCACCGCGAGGGCGAGGGCGATGTCCGCCGGACCGGTGCCGGGCACCTGATGCGCAACCTGTCTGGTCATGACGTACTCCTGTCGTCGGAGCGCCGGGGAGTGCCCCGTCAGTTGTTGTCGGTGCCGCCCGCCCGCAGGTGCGCGAGGTCGGACTTGACGGTGTTGACCGGGATCGCGAAGCCGAGCCCGATGCTGCCCGCGTCCGAGGACGAGGACGACTGCTGACTCGAGGCGTACATGGCGGAGTTGATGCCGACGACCTGCCCGGCCGCGTTGATCAGCGCGCCACCGGAGTTGCCGGGGTTGAGGGAGGCGTCCGTCTGGATCGCCTTGTACGTCGTCGTGGACGAGCCGGTGTCGCCGTTGAACTGGCGGCCGCCGAACTCGAACGGCCACTGGCCGTCGGAGCCGCCGCCCTGGTCCTGGCCCTGGCCCTCGTCCGTGGGGACCGTGACATCGCGGTTGAGCGCGGAGACGATACCGCTGGTGACCGTGCCCGTCAGGCCCTCGGGGGAGCCGATCGCGACGACCGTGTCACCGACCTGGACGTCGGAGGAGTTCCCGAGCGAGGCCGGCTTCAGCCCGGACGCGCCCTGGAGCTTGATCAGCGCGAGGTCCTTGGAGCTGTCCGTGCCGACGACGTCGGCGGTGTAGCTCCTGCCGTCGCTGGTGCGCACCTTTATCGAGTCGGCGCCCGCGATGACGTGGTTGTTGGTGACGATCTCACCGTTGCTCGTGATGATCACGCCGGAGCCGGTGGACGAGCCGTTGCTGAGGGTCGCGTTGATCTCGACGACGCTCGGGCTGACGGCGGCGGCGATCGCGGCGACGTCACCCTTCTTGCTCGACGGCACCACGTTGGTGCTCGCCGAGGCGGAGGCGACCGTGTCCTTGCCGGTCAGTTCCTGGAAGGCGTACGCGGTGCCGCCGCCCACCGCCGCCGCGACGATCGCGACCGCCGCGAGCAGGGCGACCGGGCCGCGGGTCCGCTTCGGCTTCGGTCCGGGGCCGCCGTCCTGGTGGACCGTCGGGGGCTGGTGCGGGGGCGGGGGCGGCCACTCCGGGTTCACCGGAGCGGGCTCGTACTCGTAGTCACCACTGCTGCGCATGCTCTCGGTCATGAGTGAAGCGTCCCCCGTGACCATGAGAGCTTCCTGAGGGCCGACTGAGAAGCCCGACAGAACCGCGTTTGCCCGATATAAAGACGCCGGACGCGGTTAGCCCCCTAAGGGGCGCGGGGAACTGCGCGACCAGCCACAACGTACCCGCACGCGGCAATCAACCGAACCCCGCGGAGCGCTCAGCAGCCGCAGGAAGTCCGGACGACCAACCGGGACGGAAACGTCTTCAGCCGCTCCCTGCGCGACCCGGCGACCCGCAACCCGTCGTCCAGGACGAGATCCACCGCGGAGCGGGCCATCGCCGACCGGTCTGAGGCCACCGTCGTCAGCGGCGGATCCGCCAGCGCCGCCTCCTTGATGTCGTCGAAGCCGGCCACCGCCAGTTCCCCGGGCACGTCGATGCGCAGCTCGCGCGCGGCGCGCAGCACACCGATCGCCTGGTCGTCGGTGGAGCAGAAGATCGCTGGCGGCCGGCGCGGCCCCGACAGCACCTCCAGGCCGACGCGGTAGGCGTCGTACCGGTTGTACGGCGCCTCGAACAGCCGGCCCTCGGTCGACAGGCCGGCTTCGTCCATGGCCCGCTTCCAGCCCTCGACGTGGTCGGAGACCGGGTCGCCGACGGCCGGGGTGTCCGCCGTACCGCCGAGACAGGCCACGTACTCGTAGCCGTGCTCCAGCAGGTGGCGGACGGCGAGCTCGGCGCCGCCGAGGTCGTCGGTGACGACGGCGACGTCGTCGATGGCCTCCGGGCGCTCGTGCAGCAGCACCACGCGGGCGTCCCAGGCCTCTATCTCGGCGGCGGCCAGGTCGTTCAGCGCGTGGGAGACGAGGATCAGGCCGGAGACGCGCATGCCGAGGAAGGCGCGCAGGTAGTGGACCTCGCGTTCGCCGATGTAATCGGTGTTGCCGACGAGCACCATCTTGCCGCGCTCGGAGGCGGCCTGTTCGACCGCGTGCGCCATCTCCCCGAAGAAGGGCTGGCGGGCGTCGGGGATGATCAGGCCTATGAGATCGGTGCGCCGCGAGGCCATCGCCTGAGCGACCCGGTCCGGCCGGTACCCCAGTTCCTTGATCGCCGCGAGGACACGCTCGCGCGTGGCCGGGGCGACCGGCCGGGGTCCGTTGTTGATGACATAACTGACGACGGCGGTGGAGGTCCCAGCCAGCCGTGCCACGTCATCCCGAGTCACCTTGGCCACGCGCGGAGTCTACGCGGATGGACCGTCCCTGGGCAGGGCGTATCACAGGGCGGCTGTGCGGAAGCAATGCCTCTCCGTGGAGCTTGTCTGCCCCTCCGGAGCCGTCGCTATGCCTCCGCCGTCACTTCCGCGCCGCCCCGGACGACGGAAGAGGATGACTTGCCCGGTTTTGACCGGTCGGCCTTGCCCTGGGGATCCTCGCCGGACCGGTCGGACTTCTCAGGCGTAACGAATCGATAACCGACGTTCCGGACGGTTCCGATCAGCGATTCGTGTTCGGGGCCGAGTTTGGCGCGAAGCCGCCGTACGTGCACGTCCACCGTCCGGGTGCCGCCGAAGTAGTCGTAGCCCCAGACCTCCTGGAGTAGCTGCGCGCGGGTGAAGACCCGGCCGGGGTGCTGGGCGAGGTACTTGAGCAGCTCGAACTCCTTGAAGGTGAGGTCGAGGACCCGGCCCTTCAGTTTGGCGGAGTAGGTCGCCTCGTCGACGGACAGGTCGCCGTTGCGGATCTCCATCGGCGAGTCGTCGCCGACGAGCTGCTGCCGGCCCGTCGCCAGCCGCAGCCGCGCCTCCACCTCGGCGGGTCCCGCGGTGTCGAGGACGACGTCGTCGACACCCCATTCCGCGGTGACGGCGGCCAGGCCGCCCTCGGTGACGACGAGCACGAGGGGACAGCCGGGGCCGGTGGAGCGCAGCAGCTGGCACAGGCTGCGGACCTGGGGCAGGTCGCGGCGGCCGTCGACGAGGATGACGTCCGCGCCGGGGGTGTCGACGAGGGCGGGGCCCTCCGCCGGGGCGACCCGCACGTGGTGCATGAGCAGGCCGAGGGCGGGCAGCACCTCCGTCGACGGCTGGAGGGCGTTGGTCAGGAGCAGCAGAGAACTCATACGTCTTGTTCCTCCTCGGTCCAACGCTACCGAAAGCACAAAAGGACCCGGGGGCTTCGCTGCCCGAGTCCTCTGCCCAGCAGAATAGCCCACATGAGCAATCGTCCGGCAGGTTGTGTGGCGCGTTCCACGGACTGTCCGCATCCCGAGACGCCCGGCCGCGGCCCGCTCCGGACGTTCCTCCGCGCGGCCGACGGCACCCGTGTGGACGCCCTGTACCGGCCGTCGGAGGACCCCGATGGCGGCTTTTGCGGCCTGGTGTTCGTGGTCGCGCACGGTTTCACCGGGGACGTGGACCGGCCGCATGTGCGAAGGGTGGCGGGCGTCCTCGCCCGTTACGGCGCCGTCGTCACCTTCTCCTTCCGCGGCCACGGCGCCTCGGGCGGCCGCTCCACGGTCGGCGACAAGGAGGTGCTGGACCTGGCGGCCGCCGTGGCGTGGGCGCGCGGCTTCGGGCACGCGCGCGTGGTGACCGTCGGCTTCTCCATGGGCGGCTCGGTGGTGCTGCGGCACGCGGCCCTGCACCCGGGCGCCGTCGACGCGGTGGTCGCGGTCAGCGCGCCCGCCCGCTGGTACTACCGGGGTACGGCCCCCATGCGCCGCCTGCACTGGCTGGTCACGCGTCCCGAGGGCCGCCTGGTCGGCCGCTACGGCCTGCGCACCCGCATCCACCACCGCGCGTGGGACCCGGTGCCGCTGTCTCCGGTCGAGGCGGTGCCGCGGATCGCCCCGACCCCGCTCCTCCTCGTCCACGGCGACCGGGACGCCTACTTCCCCCTCGACCACCCTCGGATGCTGGCGGAAGCCGCCGGTGACCACGGGGAACTCTGGCTGGAGCCGGGCATGGGCCACGCGGAGAACGCGGCCCCGGACGCCCTGCTGGCCCGGATCGGGGACTGGTCGGCGGCGCGGGGCGGCTAGCCTGAACGTCATCCGTCATTTGACGGTCCTTTGAAGTCCTGGGGCGTCCCGCGACGTCCTGCCGTTCGATTGAGGAACCAGATGTCCAAGGTCACGGTGCGCTACTGGGCCGCCGCCAAGGCCGCCGCCGGGGTCGCCGAGGAACCGTACGACGCGGTCACGCTCGCCGACGCGCTGGCCGCGGTGCGCGAGCGACACCCCGGCGAACTCACGCGCGTCCTGCAGCGATGCTCCTTCCTCATCGACGGTGACCCCGTCGGGACCCGCGCGCATGAGACGGTACGGCTGGCCGAGGGCGGCACGGTCGAGGTGCTCCCGCCGTTCGCAGGAGGGTGAGGCGATGAGCGACCAGCCGTACGAGGGCGGTTCCTACGAGGGGTACGACCCCTACGGGCAGCAGCAGCACCAGCAGTCGTGGCAGGGGCCCTACCCCGGCGAGTACGAGCAGGGCGGCTACGACCCCCAGCTCACCCAGCAGTGGCAGGGCCAGACCTGGGAAACCCAGACGCACGCCTCGCTGGGCGCACAGGCGCAGGCTTATCAGGAGCCCCAGCAGGCGTATCAGCAGCCGGCGCAGGCGTACGTCCCCGCACCCGCACCGCACCCCGCGCCCGAGCCGGCGCCCGCGGCGTCCCCGGAGCCCGAGCCCGACCCCGAGTACGGCCCGGCGACGCTCGCCGGCAACGCGCGGATCACCGATGCCCAGCGGGCCAGGCTGGAAGGCCGTTCGCCGGTCATCGAGCCCGGCATGCAGCCCGCGGCGCTCACCGCGCTGCTCGGCCTGCTCCTCGCGGCCACGGCGCCCGTCGCCTCGTACGCCCTGGTCGTGCCCCTCGTGGCGCTCCAGGCGGTGACGGCGGCGGGCTGGTTCCGGCTGAACGGGATGTGGCCGGCCCGGCAGGGCATCGCGCTGGCGTTCCTCGGCGCGCTCGTCGCCGACGCCGCCGTGCTCGGCGCCGGGCGCGGGCACGCCCCTGCCGCGATCCTGGGCACGCTCGGCGTGTGGGTGCTGCTCAGCCTGGTCCTCCAGCTCCGCTCGCACGCGGACCCGGACGAGCGGATGTACGGCCTGATGGCGACGGTCGCCTCGGCGGCCCTGGCGATCGTGGCGACCGGCTATCTCGGTGCCGGCCCGAAGGCGGTGTCGGTCGGCGCGGGAGCGGTCGCGGTGGCCGTCCTGGCACGGGCGCTGCCGCTGCCGACCCCTGCCTCGGTGGTCGTGTCCCTGCTGGCGGCGACGGGCGCCGGAATCGCGCTGGGCGGTGTCACGGGCCTGGGCGCGAAGGGCGCGCTGCTCGGCGCGGGCGCGGCGGTGTGCGCCCTGATCGGCCACCGGGTCGCGAGCTACGACTACCCGTCCCGCTTCGTCCACCTCACAGCCGGCGTCGCCCTCCCCCTCGCGGCGGCAGCCCCGGCGGTGTACGTACTGGGACGCGCCCTGGGGCAGTAGTCACGGGTTCGGTACCGGGGCGGGCGCAGCTCAGGCGGGGGTGACTCGGGTGCGTAGGAGGCAGAACTCGTTGCCCTCCGGGTCGGCGAGGACGTGCCAGGTTTCGGTGCCGGTCTGGCCTACGTCGGCGGGGGTCGCGCCGAGGGCGAGGAGGCGGGCCAGTTCGGTGGGCTGGTCGTGGTCGGTGGCGTTGACGTCGATGTGGAGGCGGAACTTGGCGGGGCGCGGGTCGTCGCTGGGGCTCAGGACGAGCGTGGGCTGGGGGCCGCCGAAGCCGGTGCCGGGCGGGCCGATCTCGATGCTTCCGTCGTCCTCGCGGCCGAGTTCGACGTAGCCGAGGACCTCGCTCCAGAAGGCGGCGAGCCGCTCCGGGTCGGCGCAGTCGAGGACCAGTTCCGTGATGCGGCATGCCATGGCGGCCAGTGTAGGGAGACCGCGGTCGCCAGGGAGTTGTGACGCGGCTCACTGGAAAAGGGTGACAGGACGGTGTCGCGGACGGCTGCGACCGTCGACGGCATGACGATCACCGATGAGGACTGCCTCGCCGAGACCCTCGCGTTCAACGAACAGTTCGAGACCGCCGCCGCGAGCCGCCCGGCCCGCCAGGGCCCGCCGGATGCGGCCCTGCTGGCCACCCTTCGGCGCAACCGGCTCGGCGGCGACACACCGCCGGTGCGGCTGCCGCAGGGCCGCGACCGTGTCATCGAGGGCGTGAGGGCACGGGTCTTCGTGCCCGAGCGGGTCGAGGGTGTGTACCTGCACATCCATGGGGGTGGCTGGGCGTTCGGCTCCGCGGACGGGCAGGACGAGAGGCTCTGGATGCTCGCCGAACAGACCCGGCTGGCCGTCGTCAGCGTCGACTACCGCCTCGCGCCCGAACACCCATTCCCCGCCGGGGCCGACGACTGCGAGGCGGCCGCCCGCTGGCTGGTGCGCCACGCCGCGGCCGAGTTCGGCACCGGGCGGCTGCTCATCGGAGGGGAGTCGGCCGGCGCCCACCTGAGCGTCGTGACCCTCCTGCGCCTGCGCGACCGGCACGGCATCACCGGAGCGTTCCAGGCGGCCCACCTGCTGTTCGGCCCCTACGACCTGTCGATGACACCGAGTCAGCGGTCCTTCGGCTCCCGGCGGCTGCTGAGCAACACCGACACGATCCGGCGCACCTACGAGATGTTCACCCCCGGCATGAGTCCGGAGCAGCGCCGCGCCCCCGAGATCTCACCGCTGTTCGCCGACCTCGCCGGCCTGCCGCCCGCCCGGATCGTCGTCGGCACCGAGGACCCCCTGCGGGACGACTCGCTGTTCCTGGCCGAGCGATGGCAGGCGGCGGGCGCGCCCGTGCAACTCGGTCTCGTCGCCGGAGCCATGCACGGCTTCACCCTGTTCCCCCTCACCGTCACCGAGCGCGAACTGCGGCGCCAGCGGGACTTCCTGTCCACCGCGGGCCGGTAGCGTCACCCGCATGAACCGCACCGCCCGGCTCTACGCGCTGGTGGAAGAGCTGCGTGCGACAGCGCCGCGCCCCCTGACGGTCGCGGCGCTCGCGGCACGCTTCGAGGTGAGCACGCGCACGGTCCAGCGCGACCTCCAGACACTGATGGAGACGGGCGTCCCGGTGCGCGCCACCTCCGGGCGCGGCGGGGGCTGGACGGTCGACCCGGACATGACCCTGCCCCCGATCCGCTTCACCGCCGACGAGGCCTCGGCCCTGGCCGCCGCCCTCGCCGCGGCCGACGCCCGCGCCCCGTACGCCGGTGCGGCCCGTTCGGCGGCCCAGAAGATCGCGGCGTCGATGACCGGCCCGGCCTCGGCGGCGGCCCGGCACCTCGCCGCACGCATCGTCGCGCTGCCCCCGCCGTCCGACTCCGCGATCCGCACCGCGGTCGAGCAGGCCCTCACCGCCGGTATGGTGCTGCGGCTGTCCTACGTCGACGCGGCCGGGCGGGAGAGCGAGCGCGCCGTGGAGCCGGCCGGGCTGCTCGTCGCCGACGGCCGCTGGTACCTCATCGGCTGGTGCCGCTCGCGCGAGGCCGGCCGGGGCTTCCGCCTCGACCGCGTCACGGCGGCGGCGCCCACGACGGAGCGGGCGAAGCCCCACGATCTGGCCGACCTCTTGCGCGGTTCGGCCGCGGACGGTGCGGAGAGGCCCGCCGCTTTGTCGGCCCTGGCGCCTTCGGGCGCCGCCCCGGAACGTGCTGGGGAATACCCCAGGGGGGTATACCGTTGATTCGGTCGGAAGCAGACCCCGGAGGGGAGACCGACGATGGATCACAGCGTTCATCAACATCAACATCACCCGCACCAGCCGGCCGGCTCCTCCTGGCGGATGGCCGCGCAGGCCACCCTGCACTGCCTCACCGGCTGTGCCGTCGGTGAGGTCCTCGGCATGGTCATCGGCACCGCCGCCGGGCTGCACAACGGGGCCACAGTCGGCATCTCCATCGTGCTGGCCTTCGTCTTCGGGTACGCGCTGACCATGCGGGGCGTGCTGCGGGCCGGTGTCCCGTTCCGGCAGGCGGTCAAGGTGGCGCTCGCCGCGGACACCGTGTCGATCGCGGTGATGGAGCTGATCGACAACACCGTGATGGTCGGCGTGCCCGGCGCCATGAACGCGGGCCTCGGCCAGTGGCTGTTCTGGGCCTCGCTGGCCTTCTCCCTCGCCCTGGCCTTCCTCGTGACCACGCCGGTGAACCGGTGGATGATCGGCCACGGCAAGGGACACGCGGTCGTACACGCCTACCACTGAGCCCGCGCGCCGCCCCGGCCGACGGGCTGCCCGAAATCTGTGCCACGGGTACGTCAGAAGTGGTCACCTTCGGAACTCACTCGGGCGCACCCCACCCAGGGGCGCGGGGAACTGCGCGACAAGCCACCACGCACCCGCAGCCGCCGACGCTCCCCGCCATCCCTCCGAAGCGGCGCTACGTCCCCTCAGCCCGCCGGCCAGTCCCCCCGGCCCGACACGTCCAGCACCAGCGCGGCGATGTTCCACGCGTCGTCGTCGCCCCGGTGGTGGCGGCCCTCCAGCGGGAGCCCGGCCATCTTCAGGGCCTGGGCCATGCCGGGGCGGCGGCGCAGGCCGTAGGAGGCGGTGAAGACGGCCTTCGCGTTGGTGTGCCGGTGGCCGAACGGGTACGGCACCTCCGTCCGCAGGCACTGCCGGGTGAACTGGTGACGGTCGTAGTCGCCCCAGCTCGCCCACGGCAGCAGCCCGGCCCGGTGCCGCACCGCCAGCTCCCGGCACGCCTCCGCGAAGGACAGCCCCTGGTCGACCTCGGCCTGCGTCAGCCCGGTCAGCTCAGTGCAGAAGGAGCTGACCCTCGACCGGGCCGGCCGCACCAACACCCGGTGCTTGCCGAGCCGTTCGCCGGCCCGCAGGTCGACGACGGTGAGTCCGATCTCGATGATCTCGCAGACCTCACCGGGCGGCGGCTCCCCCTCCCAGCACGTCGCCTCGACATCGACGACGTTCAGCAGGTACTCGTCCGCGGTCATGAGCAGTGAGCGTAGGGACCGGCCCGCCCCCGCGGCACCCGGATTTCGCCGCGTGTGCCGGGCGGCCGGGCGTGCGCGATCCTGGGGCCATGGGTGATCTGCCCGGTCCGCACAAAGCCGGTCCGCACAAAGCCGGTCCGCACAAAGCCGGTCCGCGCAAGGCCGGTCCGCGCAAGGCCGGTCCGCGCAAGGCCGGTCGGAGCAACGGACGCGTGTCCGCCGCCTACGCCGACGCGGCCCGCCGCTCGGCCCGCGTCACCCTGGCCGGCACCGCCGGCTTCTACCTCTTCCTCTACGGCCTCGATGCCCCCGCCGGCGCCACCTACGCGGTGTTCGCCGCCGTAGCCCTCGCCGGCCTGTCCCGCATCCCCGGCACCGGGCGGCAGCGCGCAGCCGTCGTGCTGCGGTCGCTCCCCGCCTGCTGGGTGCTGATCGTGCTGGGCACCTACCTGTCCGTACGGACCTGGAGCGCGGCCGTCGGCATGCTGGTCATCGGCTTCACGCTGGCCTTCGTCGCCGTGGGCGGCCCGCGCCCGGCGGGAGCGGCGCCCGGCCTCCAGCTGATGTACATCCTGCCCTGCTTCCCGCCCTACGACCCCGGCGCGCTCGGCGAGCGGCTGACCGGCGCGACCACCGGCATCCTGCTCCTCGTCCTGGCCGAGGCGTTCCTGTTCCCCGAACCGCCGACCGTGCCCTACCGGGAGCTGGCCGCCCGCGCCGCCGACCTCGCACGGACGTGCGCCGACGAGCTGGCCGGGGAGCCGTACGCCCTCTCCGAGGACTCCGCGCGCGCCACGCGGGAGGCGAGCACGGGACTGCGCGCCTCCAAGGTGCCGCCCGCCGACCGCCCGGCCGGGCCCAGCGTGCGCCAGCGGGCCCTCGCCCAGACCGGGCTGGCCGCCCGCACCCTGCTCGGCGCGCTGCGGAACCTGCCGCCCGGCCACGCCGCCACCGGCCCCGGCCCCGACCTCCTGCGGGCGGTGGCCACCGCGGCGGCCGAGACCGCGGACCTGCTGCGCGGGGCCGAGCCCCGCCGGGAGGCGCACGAGAACCTGCTGCGGGCACGCGCGGACCTGCTCGCCGGCCGGGACGAGGGGGACGCCCCGGAGGAGCTGCGCCGAGACGCCGCCGTGCTGGAGGTGGCGGACGCCGCGCTGTCGATGTCGACCGCGGCCGACCTCGCCGTACGGGGGCGGGAGGCCGCGACGATGGCGGCGCCCGGCCGGTTCTGGTACGCCGACGTGTGGGCGCCCGGCCTGTGGTGGCGGCGGCTCGCCGGGCACGCAGGGAGCCGGTCGGTGTTCTTCCAGAACGCGGTACGGATCAGCCTGGCGCTGGCCGCGACCCGGGTGATCGCCGGGGTGGACACCCTGCCGCACGGGTTCTGGGCGCTGCTGGCGACCCTGACCCTGACCCGTACGACCGTCGGCGAGACCCGGTCCGCCATGCGACCCGCCCTCGTCGGCACCCTGGTCGGCGCGCTCGTCGCCGCCGCGCTGCTGACCCTGGCCGGCTCCGACACCGTCGTCTACGCGGCGATCCTGCCCCCGCTGATGCTGGCCGCGTTCACGCTCGGCCCGGTCAGGGGGGTGGGCTGGGCGCAGGGCCTGTTCACGGTGGTCGTCGCCCTGCTGTTCGCCCAGCTGTCGCCGGCGACCTGGCAGATCGCCGGCTTCCGGGTGCTGGAGGTGCTGGCCGGCAGCGCGGTCGGCGCCGTCTTCGGGCTGCTGGCCTGGCCCCGGGGCGCCCACGACGAGCTACGGCGGGCAGGGGCCGTACTCCTGCGCAGCGCGGCGGAGGTCGTGGTCGCCACCACCGCGCGCCTCGCCGTCGGCGGCACCCGGGAGCCGGCCGCCACCGCGCCGGGCCACCGCTCGCTGAACCACGCTCTGGTGCTGGCCGAGTCGGCGTACGCGCAGTACCAGAGCGAACCCAAGGGCATGCGCGCCGGGGACGACGCCCCCGACTGGTCGGCCGTGCTCATCGTCGGGCACCACGCCCTGTGGGGAGCGGACCGCCTCCTGCTGCCGCCCGAGCGGTCCGTCGTCCCGCCCCTGGGCGAGACAGCGGCGGCGGCGCTGGACCGGCTCGGCGACCGGGTGGCCGGCCGGATGCTGCTGGTCTCGGCCCGGACCGACCCGACCGACGACACCCCGGAGCCCCCGGTTCCCCTGCGGGACCCCGCCTTCGACGGCTTCATGGCCCAGCCGGACGGAGCACCCCGCCGCTACTACGCGGCAGCGGCCTGGCTGGACTCCCTCCTCACCGGCCTGGAACGCATCACGACGGACAGCACGAGCCCGGCCGTCGTCGCCAGACCCGCCGACGCCTGACGCGACCCCCGGGTGTCCGAGGCTCACTCCACCGGGTCGGACTTCGCCCAGGCCGAGCCGTCGTAGAAGTAGGCGGGGTCGCCCTTGAGGCCGGCGGTGCGGAAGGGCCTGCCGTGGTCGTCGACGCGCAGGGTGCCCTGGCGGTCGCCGCAGCTCCAGACCAGCTGGAGGTACCAGCTGACGACGCGGTCCGAGGTGTGCGCGTCCACGTCGAGGACCTGCGGGTCGTGGGTGGAGATCTGGTACGGGAAGTTGCTGGTGGGCGTCTTCCGGGCCACGTCGAGACCGGGCGCCGGCTTCGCGCGGGGCACCGGCACGTCGAGGTCCACGGCGAACGACGCCGGGGTCAGCCCGCCGCCGCAGCCGGAGCCCGGCGTGTAGCCGTTCTGCTTCGGCGCCGGGGCGCTGCTGACCACCCGCACGTAGAGCGCGTGCAGCACCACCGGCTGCCCGTGCAGGCTCTGCGCGGTCAGCTGGAGCCGCAGATGCCCGCCCGGAATCCCGCCGAGCGCGGCCGCCCACGCGTTCGTCTCCTGGAGCGACGGCGGCGGCGGAACCTTGTCCGGCGACTGCGGCAGCGCGAACCACTGCCCGCACTGCGTGTCCCAGTTGTCCGACAGCACGCTCACCGCGACCGGCGGCGCGCCGTCGCCGTCCTTCACCGGCGCCTTGGACGCGGCCCGGCCGGACTCGGGCGCGGTGCCGCTGCCGCCGCTCTTCCGGGAGGCGTGCGCGGAGGGGGACGGCGACGGCGTGCCGGACGCGGTGGCCCCTGCCGACCGCGCCGACGACGGGGTTTCCGCCGCGCCGACGTCAGCCACCGCCTGCCGGTGCGCCGCCGTCGGCCGGCCGCCGTCGTCCCCGAATCCCGCATGCAGGCCCACCGGCAGCGCTACGGCGAGGGCGGCTACGCCACTGAGGACGGCGGCCTTGGTACGGCCGGGGCGGCGGGAGCGTTGCGGGGCCGGGGCCGGGTCCGGGAGAGCACCCTCGGGGGTGGCCGAAGGTTCCTGCACCTCGGGTTCGGCCGGTGTCTCCGGTGCCGGACGGCCGGGCTCGCGGCGGACCGAGTCGGCGAGGAGCCAGCGCCGGTGCAGCGCGGTCAGCTCCTCCCGAGTCGCCCCGCACAGCCGGCCGAACCGCTCCACCGGGCCGAACTCGGTCGGCACGGCCGCACCGTGGCAATAGCGGTGCAGCGTGGAGGTGCTGACGTTCATCCGGGTGGCGAGCGAGCCGTAGGTGCGCCCCGACCGCTCCTTCAGCTCGCGCAACGCCTGCGCGAAATCCTCGACGTGCGTGGCCATTCCATCCCCCTCCGCGTCCCGGATTCACGTTCCAGGCAACCTCATTCTCGCAGCTCAGATGGGTGGAACGGTTTCTCTTTCCCCACCTGTGGCGAGACTGTGGCAAGCGGGACGGGGCAGCCCGCACAGTTGCGGCATCCCACTCGATCACCTCGGAAGGTGCACCGACATGTCCGTGAAGACCGCCCTCTCCTCCGCCGTCGTCCTGCTCGCCGGTACGGTCGCCCTCACCGCGTGCGGCGGGTCCGCCGACGCCGCGGGCACCCCGGCGACGGGCGGCCAGAAGACGCACGCCGCCGCCTCCACCCCGGCCGCCGCCGGCGCCACCCACTCGGCCCCGGCCAGGACCGCCTCGAAGGCGTCGGCGACGGTGGCCGCGCACAGCGACGCCACCAGCACCAGCACCTCGCACGGCGCCGCCTCCGCCCACCGCCGCTCGGGCGGCGGCCACGCCACCAGCGACAGCTGGGCGTGGACCCACCCCTGCACCAGCCGCGGCATCTCCGTGCACGTCGTCCACCGGTCCGGCGCGGCCTCCCAGCGGGTCATCGAGGTCCGCAACCTCGGCTCCGACTCCTGCGGCCTGAGCTACTTCCCGCTCGTCAGCATCGACAACTCGCACGCCGCGAACGGCGGCACGGTCGTCAAGCCGCTCATCCCGGGCGGCCTCGGCGGCGCCCCCGCGTACCCGGTGTACGCCGGCCGCACCGCGTACGCCGTCATCGACCTCGACCCGAGCGGCGCGACCACGGGCACAGTGCCGGGCATGGACGAGCTGAACGTCCTCGCCAACGGGGACCACATGTCCAACGCCGAGACGCTGAACTTCTCCCTGGGCTCCGGCGCGCACGTCAAGAAGCCCAAGCTGGGGCTCTACCGCTCGACGGTCGCGGACGCCGTCACCTCGATGCGGAGCGCGGACACCCAGTCCTGACCCCCGCCACGAACGCCGCCCAGGCCCCCGCCCCGAACAGGAGGGCGCCCCGGGCGGCGTCCTTACTGTCCCGCACGGGAACGAGGGAGGGGACGCCGTCGCAGACTTCGAGGCAGTTGCCGCCGTCGGAGTTGCTGTAGCTGCTCTTGCGCCAGGTCAGGCCGTTCGGGTCGATGGCTCGCACGGTACTTCCTCCAACACTCGCAAGATGAACGCCCGCGACTCGGTCGGGTTCAACGCCAGGTCACGAACGGCATCATAAGTGTGGTGCAGGGACTCGACCTTGCCGGTTTCCTCGATGAGTTCGCCCTGTACGTCGTTCTCCGCATAGGCCACGGTACGACCGTCCAACAGGCGCAGGAACATGGTGTCGGTGCTGTCCAGACCGTGGAGTCCGGTGCCGAACGGCAGCACATGAAGGGTGACGTTGGAGCGCTCCGACCACTCCGCGAGGTGAGCGAGCTGGCCCCGCCACTCGCCGGGATCCCGCAGCGAGTTACGCAGCACCATTTCGGAGAGGATCACACGGAACGGCGGCGCATCAGCGCCCTCCAGCACGTCCCGTCGGCTGATGCGAGCGTCGACTTGTTGGTCCAGTTCCTCACCGCTGAGACCGCCGGCGGCGAGCGCCTCGCGTGCGTACCCGGCCGTTTGAAGCAAACCTGGCGGCCTGCTCACCGAGTACTGCCAAAGACTCACCGCCTCGGCCTCCAGCGACATGTACCGGCGGTACCGCTCCCTGAACTGCGTCGGGTCCGCCATCGCCAGCTCCCACAGGGCCAGCAGCAGCCCCGGAGTCCCGTAGTACTGGTCGAGTGCCTGGACGATCTCGGGACTGCCCAGGGTGTGGCCGTTCTCCATCTTCCCGAACTGGGACGGGTCCCAGCCGACCACTCTCGCCAACTCCCGGAGGGACACCCCCTTCTCCGCCCGGAGTAACCGCAGCTCCTCCGCGAACCGCTGCCGTGGCTCCTGGCTGCGCCCCGTGATCACCCGCCTCGGCGGCATCGCATCCTCCGCTCAACCCTGTGGAACAGCCTGTGGAATTTGTGGAACTTGCGCCGACCTCCGGCGAAGCAGCCCTCCTCGGCGGTGTGCCGTCCCCGCTCGTGGGCCATGCTCCTGGGTGACGCGGCAAGCACACAGAGTAGTGCAATTGCCGTAATTCAGGGAGAAGTTGGAAAAAGGAGCACCATCATGCAGGCCGAACCCGGAACGCTGTTCTACGACCCCGCCACCGACCGGGTCGGGGAGTACCGGGACCGCGTCGGGTCGTACGTCATGCTGCGGCCGGTCGGCGGGGGAGTGGAGTGGGAGGCCGATCCGAGGGCGGTGCGGCCGGCGACCGACCGGGAGCGGCTCACTGCCGGGGTGCGGGCGGTCAACGAGCGGGCGGCGGGTGCGCCGGTGATGGCGCTGCCGCTGCCCGGTGATCCGAGCCGGGCCCCGCGGCCCGTGCCGGGCTGTGGCCGGTGTGCCGAGCTGGTGGAGCGCCGCGAGGCGGCGAGGGCGTCGTACGACCGCAGTGCCGAGACCGACGCGAACGTGCTGTTGCGGCAGCACCAGGGGAGCCGGCACCGGGCCTGAACTACCCGTCGGTCACAAGTGGTCGACAAAACTCCGGTGGGTCTTTCCGGCAGGGTTACGGTGGGTCCGCTGACCGCCGACCGGCCACGTGGGGGACCAAGAGCAATGCGCGCGCTTCGTATAACGCTGATCATCGTCGTGATCCTGGGCGGACTCTTCGTGCTCGCGGACCGCATCGCCGTGCACTTCGCGGAGGGCGAGGCCGCGGACAAGCTGAAGTCGACGGAGAACCTCGCCTCGACGCCGGACGTGAACATCAAGGGATTCCCGTTCCTGACGCAGGTCGCGGGCGGCACCCTGGACGACGTCGAGGTCGGCATCGACGACTACGAGGCCGCGACCGGCACGGCGGGCGAGACGATCCGCATCGACCACCTGAAGGCCGACATGAAGAGTGTCGACTTCTCCAGTGACTACAGCTCCGCCACCGCCGCGAGCGCGACCGGTACCGCGACGATCGGGTACGACGACCTGATGAAGGCCGCGAAGTTCCGGCAGACCGAGGTGGCGCCCGGGGTGCTGGCCCAGGTGGTCGGGTTGTCGGACGGCGGCCACGGGAAGATCAAGGTCGCGGTGGAGTTCGAGATCCAGGCCCTGCACGTGAAGCGGACGGTGCCGGTCCTCAGCTCGGTGTCGGTGGCGAACAACAAGGTCAGCGTGCGCGCCGACGACCTCCCGCAGGTGGCCGGCGCGGCCCTGGCCGAAGGCAAGGTCCGCCAGATCACCGACTTCCAGCAGGCCATCGACCGGCTGCCCGGCGGGATCAAGCTGGACAGTGTGCAGGCGGCCGAGGACGGTGTCGACATCACCGTCAAGGGCACCGACGTCAAGCTGGCCGGATAGGGCCTGCGCGGGGCCGCAGTCCGACAGGCGAGACGGAGGAGTCCGGCTCGTAGATGTGGGGGACGGTACGGGCGGGCGGGAGCCGCGGGAACACGGGCCGGACGGCCCTCTGGTCCCGCCATGTGGACGATCGCGTCTCAGGATGCGACACGCCGGTGACATGTCCGCCCGGACATCCCTACGATCGAGTCTATGAAGCGACAGGCGGATCTCACGAAGCGGCGGGCAGTCGACCTGTGCCGCGTCGCCGCCATGCTCTGTCGCCGGTTCTGAGCGGACCGCTCCGCGTCCGCGTTCACCACCCTGCCCCGACTCGGGCACCCGTGCGCATTGAAGCGCGCCCTCGCACTCGCACACGCCCCGCCGCAACTGCCCCGGAGGAGAAAGCATGAGCCGCAGCGACGTCCTGGTCGACGCCGACTGGCTCCAGGAGCACCTGGACGACCCGACCATCGCCATCGTCGAGGTGGACGAGGACACGTCCGCCTACGAGAAGAACCACATCAAGAACGCGATCCGCATCGACTGGACGCAGGATCTGCAGGACCCGATCCGCCGTGACTTCGTCGACCAGGAGGGCTTCGAGAAGCTCCTGTCCGGCAAGGGCATCGCCAACGACCACACGGTCATCCTCTACGGCGGCAACAACAACTGGTTCGCGTCGTACGCCTACTGGTACTTCAAGCTCTACGGCCACGAGAACGTCAAGCTCCTCGACGGCGGCCGCAAGAAGTGGGAGCTGGACGCCCGCGAGCTGGTCGCCGGCGACGACATCGCCGAGCGCGCCGCGACCGACTACAAGGCCAAGCCGCAGAACACCGCGATCCGCGCCTTCCGCGACGACGTCGTCGCCGCGATCGGCTCGCAGAACCTGGTCGACGTGCGGTCCCCCGACGAGTTCTCCGGCAAGCTGCTCGCCCCGGCCCACCTGCCGCAGGAGCAGTCGCAGCGCCCCGGCCACGTGCCGTCCGCGAAGAACATCCCGTGGTCGAAGAACGCCAACGACGACGGCACCTTCAAGTCGGACGACGCCCTGAAGGAGCTGTACGCCGAGGAGAACGTCGACCTCGCCAAGGACACGATCGCCTACTGCCGCATCGGTGAGCGCTCGGCCCTGACCTGGTTCGTCCTCTCCGAGCTGCTGGGCGTCCAGAACGTCAAGAACTACGACGGCTCCTGGACCGAGTACGGCTCCCTCGTCGGCGTGCCGATCGAGCTCGGCGCCGCCAAGTAGGACCCGGCGAGAGCCCTCTCAGACCGACTCTCCGACTTCCCGACTTCCCGACCTTCTGGTCAGACCCCTCTGGAGAAAGACATGTGTGGAGCGAAGGCCGGCGGCCCCGACGCCTCGACGATCAAGCCCGGTGAGACGACGATCCAGGGCCAGGTGACCCGTGACGGCGAGCCGGTGACGGGCTACGTCCGCCTGCTGGACTCGACCGGCGAGTTCACCGCGGAGGTCCCCACCTCCGCCACGGGCCAGTTCCGCTTCTACGCGGCCGAGGGCACCTGGACGGTCCGCGCCCTCGTCCCCGGCGCCACCGCCGACCGCACGGTCGTCGCCCAGCAGGGCGGCCTCGCGGAGGTCGCGATCGCGGTCTGAGCGACGCCGGCTCCGGCCGGCCTCAGCACCGGCCGAAGGGCCGCACCCACGGGTTGGACGCCTCGGGTGCGGCCCTTCGGCGTGCTCCGCGTGCTCCGCGTCCTCCCGTCCGGAGCCCGCCGGAATTACTCTGGAGTCATGTTGGCCCGGCGCCGTCGCCAGTACTTCGTCATGATGGGCATCTGCATCGGCATGTTCGTCCTGGCGTGGGGCGTCGTGCGCCTGTGGTCGGTGACCGCCGCCGTCGGCATGTGCGTGTTCGCCATGCTGATCCCGCCGGTCGCCGCGATGGTCGCCAACCGGCGCGGCCCCGACGACCGCTGGTGGGACGACCCGTCCGGCGACCCGAAGTCCGACGAGTGGTGGGACGAGCTGGACGGCAAGAAGCGCCGGTGAGCGGGGTTTGCCCGTCTCAGTAGACGAGCGCCTGCGTCTCGTCCCCGAGCGCCTCCTGGACGAAGACCTGCGCGCCGGCGATCCGGACGCCCTTGATGACGTCCTTCTCCGTGATGTCCCGCCGGGCCGCGCACTGCGTGCACAGCGTGACGCGGCCCGCCGCGAGGATCGAGTCGATCAGGTCCGGCAGCGGGGCCGAGTGCGGCAGCTCGAACTCGGCGGCCCTCCCCGGCAGCGCGAACCACGCGGACTCGCCGGTCAGCCACAGGGACACGTCGACACCGCTGGCCACGGCCACCGCCGCGACCGTGAACGCCTGCGAGCAGCGCTCCGGGGCGTCCGCCCCGGCCGTCACCTTGATCACGAGTTTCTTGGCCATGGCCGAATCGTAATTCGTTTGCCTACAACTCCATGCGCATGACATCAGACTCCTGTGAGGCGCGAGTGTGGCATGGTCTCGGGCAAGGTCCAGCAGGACGAGTTCGGCGGCATCACACCCACGCACGCCCTGCGCGGGGCACCGGCCATGCAGATGGACGACGCGTTCCCGGAGGCTCTGGGAACGCGCGCCCTGCACTACGTCTACGTGGAGCCGAAGCCGTACGGCGCCGAGCAGGTGCGGGAGGCCGTCCTGGTCTGCGGGGACGTCCTCGGGTTCGTCGTGCAGTCCCGCAAGGGCGGCGCGAAGGCGGTGCCGTTCCAGCAGACGGAGGTCCTCCAGGAGCAGCTGCTCAGCTGAGCCGGGCTACCGCCCACCTCGCAGAGAGCCCCGGGGCCCGGCCGCGTAAGCTGGGCCCCGGCTCTGTGTACCGCCCACCCTCGCTCAAGGAGTATCCGTGGAGACCTTCTTCGAAGTTCTGCTGGTCCTGGTCTGCGTCGGCGTCCTCGCCTTCGCCTACCTGACCGTGAAGAAGCTGTACCAGGGCCAGCGCTGACCACCCACCCCAGGAATCGCCGCTCATGATCGAGATCCCGTCCGACCTGCACAAGGACCTCGTCCCGCTCGCCTTCCTGCTCGGCAACTGGGCCGGCGCGGGCGTGCACGACTTCCCCGGTGCCGAGAAGTGCAACTTCGGCCAGGAGGTCACCTTCGGCCACGACGGCCGGGACTTCCTGGAGTACCACTCCCACAGCTGGGTGCTCGACCAGGACGGCAACAAGGTCCGCCCCCTGGAGTCGGAGTCCGGCTACTGGCGGATCGACGCCGACCGCAAGGTCGAGGTGACCATGGTCCGCGACGACGGCGTCGTCGAGATCTGGTACGGCGAGCTCGCCGACAAGAAGCCGCAGATCGACCTGGTCACGGACGCGGTCGCCCGCACGGCCGCCTCCGCCCCGTACACCGGCGGCAAGCGGCTGTACGGCTACGTCAAGAGCGACCTGATGTGGGTCGGCGAGAAGCAGACCCCCGAGGTCGAGCTGCGCCCCTACATGTCGGCCCACCTGAAGAAGGTCGTCACCCCGGAGGACGTCGAGCGCTGGGCCAAGGCCCTCCCGGACGACATGCCGGACGACGGGATCGCCTTCTTCAAGTAAGCCTAGACTCGGGGCTGTGGTGAGCACCGACTGGAAGAGCGACCTCAGGCAGCGCGGCTACCGGCTGACGCCGCAGCGGCAACTCGTGCTCGAAGCCGTGGACACCCTGGAGCACGCGACCCCGGACGACATCCTCGGCGAGGTCCGCAAGACGGCCTCCGGGGTCAACATCTCCACCGTCTACCGGACGCTGGAGCTGCTCGAGGAGCTGGGCCTGGTCAGCCACGCCCACCTCGGGCACGGCGCGCCCACCTACCACCTCGCCGACCGCCACCACCACCTCCACCTGGTCTGCCGGGACTGCGAGAACGTGATCGAGGCGGACGTGGCGGTGGCGGCGGAGTTCACGGCGAAGCTGCGGCAGCAGTTCGGGTTCGACACCGACATGAAGCACTTCGCGATCTTCGGGCGGTGTGCGGACTGCACCCGGAAGGGCTCGGCCGGCACGTCGTAGGCTGGCCCTCATGAAGAGCCCCCTGCTGTCCCTGCCCGGCGCCGTCCCCGCCGAGGGCGTGGACGAAGGCGTCGCCGCCCACTACGGCGACCTGTTCCGCGAGCAGCGCGCCCTCGCCGACGGCACCGGATTCGTCGACCTCTCGCACCGCGGGGTCGTCGCCGTCACCGGCGAGGACCGGCTGAGCTGGCTGCACCTGCTGCTCACCCAGCACATCAGCGAGCTGCCGGCGGGCGAGGCCACCGAGGCGCTGATCCTGTCCGCCCACGGGCACATCGAGTACGCGCTGTACCTGGTGGACGACGGCACGACGGTGTGGGCGCACGTGGAGCCGGGCACCCAGGAGGCGCTGATCGCGTACCTGGAGTCGATGAAGTTCTTCTACCGGGTCGAGGTCGCCGACCGAACGGCCGACACCGCGGTGGTCCACCTCCCGGCGGGTTCGATCGGGGAGGTCCCGGAGGGCGTCGTGGTGCGCGAGACGGCGTACGGCCGTGATCTGTTCCTCCCCCGTGCCGATCTGGAGTCCTTCGCGGACCGGTCCGGTCCGGCGGCGGGACTCCTCGCCTACGAGGCGCTGCGCGTCGAGCACCACCGGCCGCGGCTCGGCTTCGAGACCGACCACCGGACCATTCCGCACGAGCTGGGGTGGATCGGTACGGCCGTGCATCTGCAGAAGGGGTGCTACCGGGGGCAGGAGACGGTCGCCCGCGTCCAGAACCTGGGCAAGCCGCCGCGCCGGCTGGTCTTCCTCCACCTCGACGGCAGCGAGGTGCACCTGCCGGTGCCGGGGACGGGGTTGTTCCTGGCCGAGGAGGGGTCCGAGGGGCGTCGGATCGGCTTCGTGACGACGTCTGTACGCCACCACGAACTCGGGCCGATCGCTCTCGCGCTGGTCAAGCGGAACATCCCCCTCGACGCGAGGCTCCTGGCCGGAGAGACAGCGGCGGCCCAGGAACCGGTGGTCCAGCCGTAGCGGGGCCGCGCCGCCACCCCGGGGACCGTCCCCGGCCGCGGGCGCGTCGTGGCTCGTCGCGCAGTTCCCCGCGCCCCTTACGGGGCGCTGCCCCGCCTGCGCCGTCTTCGCCTGCGGGCGCGTCGTGGCTGGTCGCGCAGTTCCCCGCGCCCCTTACGGGGGCGCGTGCGTCGCTGCGGGCAGCCCGCCCGCAGGCGGACGCGGGCTGGGCGTGCCCACGTAGCTGCGGGCATGCGTGCCGCTAGGGGCGGCACGGGTGGGCGCAGCGGCACCCCGCCAGCGCGGGCAAGTGAAACCCACCCCCGGGTGACCGCAGCGGGGGGCGCCCTCGCAGCACCGGACCGGTTGGCGGGGGCTAGATTTCGAGTAGGACCGTGAAGGGGCCGTCGTTCGTCAACGAGACCCTCATCTGGGCGCCGAAGCGGCCTGTGGCGACCGTCGCTCCCAGGGAGCGGAGTTGGGCGACGACCTCGTCGACCAGGGGCTCGGCGACCGACCCCGGCGCCGCCGCACTCCACGTCGGCCGACGCCCCTTGCGCGCATCCCCGTACAGCGTGAACTGACTGATCACCAGCAGCGGCGCCCCCACATCACTGCACGACCGCTCCTGCGCCAGCATCCGCACGGACCACAGCTTCCGAGCCAGCTGCGCCGCCTTCTCCTCGGTGTCCTCGTGGGTCACCCCGACCAGGACGCACAGCCCCTCGCCCTCGATCGCGCCGACGACCTCGCCGTCCACGACGACGCTCGCCCCGTCCACCCTCTGCACCACCGCACGCATGCGCACCATGATGCAGCCCCCGTCCCACGGATCCCTAAACACCCATCTAGGGCCGTTCGGGGGCACTCGGTCACATAGCGGCCACCGAGGGTGGCACGATGCTGTTCACACGCCGGTCGAGGGGACGGTCACAGGACCATGAGCACACCGAGCACCGGGCGGCTGAGCACGCACCGGCCGCCCGCGCAGCGCAGCGACAGCCCGGCGCTGCCGGCGGAACCGCCCGCTGAACCGCCCGCCGGGCCACCCGCCGAGCCGCCCACGCACGATCTGGCCCCGCTGAGCCTGCCCGAGCTGCGCGCCCTGCGCCGGGACGCCCAGCGGGACGAGGCGGACCTGAGTTACGTACGGCGCCTGCTGCAGGGCCGTATCGACATCCTGCGGGCCGAGCTGGCCCGGCGCGGCGGCGCGGCGTCCGTGCCGGCGCCGGCGGACGGCCCGGTCGTCGACCGGCTCCCGGAGATCCTGACCGACGCCCCCGCCCGCCAGCGCTCCTCGGCCCGGCACGTCACGCTCGGCACCCCGCACAACGAGGAGTCCCGGCGGCTGGCCGCCGAGATGCTCGCCGAGGTGGAGCTGTCGGACCTGACGGCCCGCACGGACCTGGAGCTGAACACGGCGATGGGCCGGCTGACCCGGTACGAGCAGGAGGTGTCCCGGCGCCGTCAGCACCTCCAGCGCACGACCGACGACTGCAGCGGCGAGATCGCCCGCCGCTACCGCGAGGGCGAGGCCCAGGTGGACGACCTGCTCGCGTGACCCGCGCGGTCCCGGCACCGGAAAATCCGGGCGACATCCGGCTGCACCGCGCCTAGCGTGACCCCATGACCGATGCCGACGTCCGAGCCGTCACCGAGGCTGAACTCGCCGAGTGGCAGCGAGCCCTGAACACGGGCTTCCTGCGCCCGCCGGTCCAGGATCCGGAGTACCTCGAACCCCGCCGGCGGCTGTTCGAGCCGGGGCGGACGCTCGGGGCCTTCGACGGGGACCGGTGTGTGGCGACGTACCGGTCCTTCGCGCAGGAGCTGACCGCGGTGGGCGGCACCCCCGTCCCCGCGAACGCGATCTCCAACGTCACGGTGAGCCCGACGCACCGCAGGCGCGGCCTGCTCAGCCGGATGGTGCGGCAGGACCTGGCGGCGGCGAAGGAGCGCGGTGACGTCGTCGCCACGCTGATCGCCGCCGAGTACCCGATCTACGGCCGGTACGGCTTCGGCCCGGCCACCTGGACCACCGCGTGGACTGTCGACGTGCCCCGCGCGGGCCTCGATCCCCGCTGGTCGGGCCCGGAGGACGGCGGCCGGATCGACCTCGTCGACGCCGAGGACGTCCGCAAGCTCGGCCCCGCGCTGCACGAGCGGGTGCGCCGCGCCCAGCCCGGCGCGGTCAGCCGGTCCGAGTCGTGGTGGCAGCGGGACACCGGCGCCGTGCGCTTCGAGGCGGGCTTCACCGAGCCGTTCTACGCCGCCTACCGCGCGCCCTCCGGCGAGGTCGAGGGACTGGTGTCGTACACGTCGGACGACACCTGGCACGGCAAGCAGCCGCACAACACGGCCGACGTGAACTGGCTGCTCGGCACCGGCCCGGCGGCCGAGCGCGCCCTGTGGCGGTACCTGTGCTCGATCGACTGGATCACCAAGGTCAAGAGCGGCTGGCGCGGCCCCGACGACCTGCTGCCGTACTTCCTGCCCGATCCGCGGGCGGCCCGCGTCACCGAGCAGGCGGACTGGCTGTGGGTGCGCATCCTGGACGTCGTACGGGCCCTGGAGGCGCGGTCGTACGACGGGACGGGCACGCTCGTGCTGGAGGTGCTGGACGAGGGTGGGTTCACCGGGGGCCGGTTCCGGCTGGACGCCTCGCCCGAGGGGGCGTCCTGTACGCCCGCGCCCGGCGAGACAGTCGATCTCACGTTGGAGATCGGGGAGTTGGGCTCGGTGTGGCTCGGCGGGGAGTCCGTCGGGCGGCTCGCTGCCCTCGGCCGGGTCCGGGAAGGACGAGAGGGCGCCGCCCGGTCGGCCGACGCCCTGCTCCGCACGTCCGGGCGCCCGTGGTGCCCGGACCTGTTCTGACGGCTTCCGCTCCCTCCTGCCGACGACGGTTGCCTGTCGATCCTGCTCATCCGTAGCGAGCTGTTCAGTTGTGGCTGTGCGCTGACCCTGTTCACTTGTGGCTGTGCGGGCCCTACCTGCGGTACGGGCTGTTCAGTTGTGGCTGTGCGGTCGGCGGCCGTCCCCTGCCCGGGCTCCCGGCTCCCCTCCGGAAGGAAGCCCGCTCGGCCAACCACTGGGAAGTTTGACCATGTCGCGCAAGTTGGCGACCAACTTCAATGTACTTATCTCCGTTACGACGCGACTCATAACCACCTTTCCATGAACTGCCGGAAGATGGCGGGAAGTTGTACCGTTCTGGTGTGGACCCGGAACACGCCTTGGCCAGTGGACGGAAGCCGTCCCAGCGCCCACCCGCGTCCCACCGCGAGGTGGCGGACGTCCTGCGTGCCCGGATCCGCTCCGGTGCGCTGCGGCCGGGCCAGCGCATGCCCACGCAGGCCGAGCTGGCCGACGAGTTCGGCGTCGAGCGCGGTGCAGTACGGCGGGCGCTGCTGATCCTGCAGTCCGAGCACCTGCTCGACCACGTGTCCAGGGGCAGCCCGTCCCGGGTGGCGGGGGCCGCGATGCCGGCGGGCCTGCCGGCCGGCCCCGGCGCACCGCCCCAGCCCACCATGGCCGGCCTCGCCCCGCGCGTCCTGGCCGCCTTCGCCGCGCCGCACGTGGAGATCGACGCCCTCTGCCTGACCTCGGTGTCGCTGACGATGGCGATCAGCGAGCCGCTCCGGCAGATCCACGCGGGACGGCTGAAACCGGCCAAGATCGACGTCCGCGTGCTGCTGCCCAGCAGCCGTATCGACCTCGCCTTCCCGGCGCCGGTGGACGCCGCCGACGGCGGCCTGCTGCACGGGCGCTGGCTGGAGCAGCGCAACGCGCAGGGCCAGGTGCTGCGGCACAACCTCCAGGCGCTGCGCACCACGCACGGCATCGACGTGCGCGTGTCCTTCCGCGCGCTGCCGTTCACCCCGCCGGTCAAGATGTACCTGCTGGGCGGCTCCGAGGCGTTGTTCGCGTACTACACGCTCACCCGCCGCGAGCGGCAGATCGACCACGAGCACCTTCAGCTGTACGACGCCGAGGGCACCCGGTCGATGCTGTTCGCCTTCGACCAGGCGGCGGGACCGCGGGACACCACCTTCGTCGAGCAGTCCCACCTGTGGTTCAACGCGCTGTGGGAGACGATCAGTTCGGAGCTGCGGCTCAGCGCGTGACGAACTCGTTCAGAGCGCCGGGCCGGCGAGCAGCAGGGCGAGGAGCACCGCGCCGGCGGAGCTGACCGCCGGGCTCTTGGCCTTGACGCCGATGGTGAGCAGCAGGACGCCGACCAGGCCTGCGGCGCCGTACTTCCACTGCACGAGCTGTTCGAAGCCGACCACGAAGACGGCGGAGAGGAGAGCGATGGCAGGCATGGTGGTTCCCCCTTCGGCTCTGCCAACTTAGCCAAGTTGGCAACCAACCTCGTTTAAGTTGTTCCCACTTGGTCAATACTCATAAACAACTTCGCGACAACTCCCCTTAGGTGGGTCGGGGTTGTAGCGTTTGGTCGTGACCCAGGAGAACGTGGCAGTGAACGGCAGTACTCGGCTCACGCCGCAGGAGATCGCCGACGCCCTGCGGGGCCGCATCCGCACGGGCGACCTCAAGGCGGGTGACCGCCTGCCCACCCAGGCCGAACTGGCCGCCGCCTTCGGGGTGGAGCGCGGCGCCGTACGCCAGGCGATCAAGGTGCTGGCGGGGGAGGGCCTGCTCAGCCACGTCAGCAAGGGCAGTCCACCGAGGGTCGCCGGACCGTCGGCCGCCCCCGATGAGCCCCAGCCGACGATGGTGGGCCTCGCGCCCCGGCTGGCCGAGGCGTTCTCCGCGCCGCACGTCCGCGTCGACGCCGTCTGCCTGACCGCGCAGACCCTCATCCCGGCCCTCGGCGAGCCGCTGCGGCTGATCCACGAGGGCCGCATCCGCCCCGACCGCATCGACGTGCGCGTCCTGCTGCCCTCGCGCGACATCAACCTCGCGTTCCCGGTCTCCGTCGACGCCCACGGCGCGGACGACCCGGTGCACCGGCGCTGGCTCGACATGCGCAACGCCCAGGGCCAGGTGCTGCGTTACAACCTCCAGGCGCTGCGCTCCACGCACGACGTCGACGTCCACGTGACGTTCCGCGCGCTGCCGTTCACCCCGCCGGTCAAGCTGTACCTGCTCAACGGCGCCGAGGCGCTGTTCGCGTACTACATGGTCGCCCGCCGCGAGGAGCCGACCGACAGCGGCACGCTCGACATGTACGACACCCTCGGCTCCGAGTCCCTGCTGTTCTCCTTCGAGCAGCGGGCGGGACAGCGCGACGCGGCGTTCGTGGAGCAATCGCAGAAGTGGTTCGACGCCCTCTGGGAAACCATCACGACGGACCTGACACTCTCCTAGTGACCTCTGATGCGACTTCTGATGCGACCACTGACACCTCCGGTGCGGATTCCGGTACGACTTCTGACGCGAAGGAGATCGAACAGGTCCGTGAACTGATCGGACGGGCGCGGGTGGTGCTGTGGGACTTCGACGGGCCGATCTGCCGGCTGTTCGCCCGGCACAAGGCCGAGCGGGTGGCGGCGGAGCTGGTGGAGTGGCTGGAGCTGCAGGGCCTGCACGGGCTGCTCAGCGACGCCGAGCGGGACACCCTTGACCCGCAGGTCGTGCTGCGGGCCGTGGACCGCCGGCACCCTGGCAGCGACCTCGTCGCCGAACTGGAGGAACGGCTCACCCAGGAGGAGCTGCGGGCCGCGTCCTCCGCACTGCCGACCGCCTACGCCGATCCGCTGATCCGCACGTGGGCCGCCGTCGGGGCCCGGCTGGCCATCACCACCAACAACTCCCCGCGGGTGGTCCGCGCCTACCTAGACGGCCGGGGGCTGACCGCCTGCTTCGCCCCGCACATCTACGGCCGTACCGCCGACCTGCACCTGCTCAAGCCCGACCCGCACTGTCTCAACCGCGCGCTTAACGGGATGGGTACGGCTCCCTCGGCCGCGCTGATGATCGGCGACTCCCCGTCCGACCTCACCGCGGCGGACTACGCCGGCGTCCCCTTCCTCGGCTACGCCCGCACGGACCCCAAGCGCAAACTCCTCCAGGAGTCCGGCGCAGCCCACGTCGTGACCTCCCTGGAACCCCTCCTCACCACCCTCCGCCACTGACCCCTTCCCCCCGGGGCGCCGTCCCTGCCTGCGGTCACGCGCCGGCCGCTCGCGCAGTTCCCCGCGCCCCTTCGGGGGCGCCTGCCCTGGGCAGTGTCGTCAGCGCCCCGTCAGGGGCGCGGGGAACTGCGCGACAAGCCACGATGCACGCGCGGACGAACACAGTGCCCGGCGGGGCAACCACCTAGGGGCGCGGGGAACTGCGCGACGAGCCACGTCACACGCGCAGACGACCACGGCGCCCGGCGGGGCAACCACCTAGGGGCGCGGGGAACTGCGCGACAAGCCACCACGTGCCCGGAGGGGAACGCGGTGCCCGGGGCGGCAGCCGGCCGCGCCACGCTGGCCCGTGAGACACCCCCGCCCCCCACACCCCGTGCGCTAGCATGCCCGCACCGTCTGAGCGCCCGCGCCCCCGCCCCCACCCCGGCCAGGGCCCAGCACAGATGAGTGGCCCACCACCCGTTCGGCTACTCCACCGAGCCGGGAGCCAGTGCCAACCCCCGGCCGGGAATACCGTTTCTCCTGTTCCACCCCACCCCACCACCCGGAGCGGCCCGTGGGCGCACCGCCGGTCCCCCGCGCCGCAGCCGGGAGACCCGCCCGCAGAGTCACGGCGGACAACGTCGTCCGCGCCTTCCTCGCGCGCGCCGTCACCAAGGGGGAGGCCCGCCCCGTCGGCACCTTCCCCCACCGCACCTACGTCCTGCCGCTGACCGAACCCCTGGCCGGCCTCCTGAACCGCCCCCCCGGCACCCGCGTGACCGTACGGCTGCGGCCCGCCGACGCCCCGCCCCTGGCGATCCGCACCTGGGACGGCGAACGGGAGCTCCTGCGGGCCGTCCGCCGCGCCCTCCCCGACGTACCGGAGTGCCTTGCCGAGGGCGACGGCTACACCGTCCACAGCCATGTGGACGGCACCCCCCTCGCCCGCGTCTGCCCCGACGGCAAACCCGTCGGCGCCCTGCACCTGACCGCCCTCGCCGACCTGTTCGCCACCCTCGTCCAGGTGCGCGGCACCGCCCTCCCCCCGCTGCCCCCGGCCTGGCCCCGCAACCACACCGACTCCCAGGCCTTCCTGCGCACCCTCGCCCACCTCGCCGACCGTCAGGTCCGCCGCCCCAACTGGCCCCGTTTCGGCGGCCTGTTCACCGCCCTCGGGGTCCCCGAGGACGCCCTGCTCCGGCTCGCCGGCCGGGTCCCGGCGATGGCCAGGCGGCCGTACAGCCTGTTCCACGGCGACCTGCACCGCCACAACCTCCTCGTGCCGCCCGGCGGAGAACCGTCGCTGCTCCCCGTCGGCTGGGAGCCGGCCGGATACGGCGACCCCCTGCACGACCTCGCCGTCCACCTCGTCCGCATGCGCTACCCGGACCACCAGCGCGACGAGGTCGTCGACACCTGGGCCGACGCGGTACGCCGGGTCCGGCCCACGGCCGTCCACGGCCTCGCCCGCGACCTGCCGCACTACCTCGCCTTCGAGCGCGCCCAGTCCGTCTACCCCGGCGTGATCCGGGCCGCCCAGTCGCTGGCCGAATCCTTCGACGAGCAGAGCCTCGACCGGGCCACGGCAGCCGTGCACGCCGCCCTCACGGCGGCCGCCGGACCACTGGGCCTCGGCCGGGTGCCGGGCGAGCCGGAGATCGAACGCGTCCTGCTCCGCTGGCGGACCTCCGCCTGGGCGGCCCCCGGCACGTGCACCGGCGGCCCCGGCAACGGCCCCGCCCCCGGCACGGTCACCGTCGGCTGGCGGCCCGATCGCCGCGTCCCCGAGCACCCCGACTTCCCCCACCGCGCCGTCCACGCCGCCCTGCTCCGGGAGGGCGCCGCCCCCGCCGACCGCGTCTTCAAGGGCACCGCCCACCTCAACTCGGTGCTCCAGGTGCCCGGCGTCCCGTTCCCCGTCGTCGTACGCCGTCTGCTCCCCGGCGTCACCCGGCGCGAACGCGGCCCCCTCAGCGAGCACGCCGTACTCCGCGCGATCGAACGCTCCGGCGCGGCGGTCGCCGCCCCCCGCGTCCTGGCCCTCGGCGAGAGCCACGTCCACGACCGCGCCGGAGTCCGCGCCCACCCCGGCGACCGCTTCACCATCCACACCTACGAGGGCCCGCGCGCCCCCGGCCGCGGGCCCGCGCACCCGGTGGGCGGGCTGCTCCCGCACGAGGCGGACGGGCTCGTCGACCAGCTCGCCGCGCTCACCGAGGTCGACCACGTCCAGGTCGACCCGGTCGCCGGCCGGCTCGGCTTCTACCACTGGCTCAGCGACCAGCTCGTCGCCCTCGTCGACGGCCTGCCCGCCGAGTCCGGCCGGCTCGCCCGCTTCCTGGGCCTGCCCGGCCCGCACCGGCTGCGCGAGATCCTCGCCCGGCACGACGTCACCCCGCGCGCCCCGGCTCTGCTGCACGGCGACCTCAACCCCTGGAACCTGGTCCGCCGCGACGACGCCCTCGCCCTCACCCTCATCGACTGGGAGATGGCGCTGGTCGGCGACCCCCTCTACGACCTGGTCCGGCACATGCACCTCACCCCGACCCGGCCGGAGATCCGGGACCGCATGTTCCGCCGCTGGGAGCGCACCCTGCCCGCCGGGCACACCCGCGACTGGCGGCACGACTGGCGGGTCTACCGCTGGATCGAGGTCGTCCGCTCCGCCTACGTCGATCTCGACCGCCTCGTCACCGGGGCCGGCCTGGACGCCCCCAACGTGCGCCGCGCCCTTGAGTCGTACGCGATGACCCTGGCCGCCGCCACCGCCTCCCTGGGCCTGGCCGCACCCCGCCGGCCCCATCCGTACCCGCTGGGGCCGGTCCGGGCGCGGCATACGACGGGCGGCAAATCGTAGGCTCACCCCATGGGTGAGACGGCCATGGGCAGGACGGGCACGGGCGAGCTGGGCCTGCGCGAACGCAAGAAGCAGCGGATGTACCAGGACGTGTCCGACATCGCCGTACGCCTGTTCCTGGAGCGCGGCTTCGACGCCGTGTCCGTGGCGGAGGTCGCCGCCGAGGCGGGCATCTCCAAGCCGACGCTGTTCCGCTACTTCCCCGCCAAGGAAGACCTCGTCCTGCACCGCATCGCGGACCACGAGACCGAGGCCGCCCGGATCGTCACCGCCGCCCCGGCAGGCCCGCTGGCCGCGCTGCGCCGCCACTTCCTCGACGGCCTCGACCGCGCCGACCCGGTCACCGGCCTCAACGACCACCCCCAGGTGCTCGCCTTCCACACCCTGCTCTACGGCACCCCCGCCCTGGTCGCGCGGGCGTACGGCCACCTGGAGCGCTCGGAGGCCGCGCTCGCCGAGGCCCTCGGCGGCGACCTGGACGCCAGGCTGGCCGCCGGCCAGATCATCGCCGTCCAGCGGATCCTCGCGCAGGACAACTGGCGGCGGATCGCGGCGGGGGAGGCGGTGGAGGCAGTACGCCCGGAGGCGGTGCGGGTGGCGGAGCGGGCCTTCGACCGCCTGGAGACCGGCCTCCCGTACCTGGCCACTTCTGAAACCAGGTAACTAATTTAACTCAGTCACGTTTTCTGGGTACGGTGAGACGCATGACGTCACGCCCACCCGGCCTCGAAGCGGCCCTCGGCCTCGAACGCGCCTACCACGACACCTGCCGCGCCGCCCTCACCGCGATGGTCGACGGCGCCGCCCACCAGGTCGTCACCGGCGAGGACGTCTCCGCCTCCGGCGCCGACGCCGAGGTCCTCGGCCACCAGCTCCGCAGCCGCGCCAAGGCCCTGCGCGAACTGCCCCCGGGCCCCCTGTTCTTCGGCCGCCTGGACTTCGCCGACACGGACCCCGAGCACGGCGGCCAGAGCTACCACGTCGGCCGGCTCCGCATCACCGAGGACCCCGCCGCCCCGCCCCTCGTCGTCGACTGGCGGGCCCCCGTCTCCCGCGCCTTCTACCAGGCGAGCACCCGCACCCCCCAGGGCGTCCGGGTCCGGCGCCGGTTCGGCTGGGCCCCGGGCAGCCGGGGAGACTCCGCCGACCTGACCGGTCTGGAGGACGAGCACCTCGCCCGTGCCGGTGCCGGTGCCGGAGCCGGCGCGAACGAGGACGGGCCCGTCAGCGAGATCGTCACCCAGGAGATCGAACGCCCCCGCGTCGGCCCCATGCGGGACATCGCGGCCACCATCCAGCCCGAGCAGGACGACCTCGTCCGGGCCGGCCTCGCCACCTCCGTCTGCGTCCAGGGCGCTCCCGGCACCGGCAAGACCGCCGTCGGCCTGCACCGCGCCGCCTACCTCCTCTACACCCACCCCCGCCGCATCCAGCGCTCCGGCCTGCTCATCCTCGGCCCCAACCGCACCTTCCTCTCCTACATCGCCGAAGTGCTGCCCGCCCTCGGCGAGACCAACGTCCGCCAGACCACGCTCCTCGACGAGATCGCCCGCCACCCGGCCACCGACACTGACACCCCGTCCGCCGCCGCCCTCAAGCACGACCCGCGTATGGCCGAGGTGCTGCGCCGGGCCCTTTACGGACGGGTCGCGACCGACGACGTCACCGACCTCGCCGTCCCCGACGGCACCTACCGCTGGCGGGTGTCCGCCGACACCCTGACCCGCATCGTCCAGGAGGTACGCGCGGAGGAACCGCCGTACGCCATCGGCCGCGAGCGCGTCCGCACGCGAGTCGTACGGCTCCTGCGGCAGCGGGCGGAGCGGCGCGCCGGAACCGTGCCGGCCGCCTGGGTCCGCCGGATCGAGCGGGCCCGAGCGCTGACCGAACACCTGGACATGGTGTGGCCGAAGACACGCCCGGAGGAGGTACTCCACGAACTCCTCACGGACCCAGCGGGGTTGGCGCGAGCGGCCGACGGCCTGCTGGACCCAGGCGAACGGGCGGCACTGCACTGGCGGTCCCGCCCACCCCGCTCCTACAAGTCCGCCCGCTGGTCACCCGCCGACCTCGTCCTCCTCGACGAGATCGCCGGACTGATCGAACACCCCGAGGGCTACGGCCACCTGGTCGTCGACGAGGCGCAGGACCTCTCCCCGATGGAGTGCCGGGCCATCGCCCGCCGCGCCGCCTTCGGCTCGCTGACCGTCCTCGGCGACCTGGCGCAGGGCACCACTCCCTGGGCGGCCCGCAACTGGCAGGACCAGCTGCGCCACCTGGGCAAGCCGGACGCCCCGGTGATCCCGCTGACCACGGGCTTCCGCGTGCCGGCGGCCGTCCTTGACCTCGCCAACCGCCTGCTGGCCCGCCTGGCGGTGCCGGTCCCCGGCGCGACCTCCCTCCGCCGTGACGGCCAACTGACCCTCCGCCCGACGGACGACGTCACTACGGCCACCGTGACCGCCGTACGCGAAGCACTCGCCCACGAGGGCTCGATCGGAGTGGTGACGGCGGACACCGAAGTGGACGCGCTGCAAGCGGCGTTGAAAGCAGCCCGCGTCGATGCCCCCCGGGTCTCCGTCGTGCCCGCGAGCCTGGTGAAGGGCCTGGAGTACGACCACGTGATCGCCGTGGAACCGGCCGCCGTGGCCGAGGCGGAGGAACGCGGCGCACACCGGCTGTACGTCGTCCTCACCCGAGCGGTCTCCCGCCTGGACGTGATCCACGCCAGACCCCTCCCGTTCTGAGCCGCAGCCGCCCAGCAGGGGCACCAACTCCCGCTCCCGGTACTCCGGATGTGTTTCCAGCCGGCCCGCGAGCCGCTCCCGCGCGAACACGGCGTCCCGCTCCTCGCGCTCCAGCAAGGACGACGAACTCACCCACCACTGAGGGCGGTCTCACACCTGGCGGAGCCAGGCGTTGAGGAGCAGGGCTGCCAGGAGTGCGAGTGCCGGCGACAGCAACACGGGCCACCGGGGCCGCCGTTCACCGGGTGCCGGATCAAGAGCGTGATCGGCGGCAGCCGTGCCCCAGAGCACGCCGATCGCGACCGCCACCACGGGTACGGCGACCAGGGCATGCACCACCCAGGCCCCTATGAGGGTGGGGCCGCCCCATGAGTGCTGGTAGTCGTGCGCGTCGACCAGGGGATACAGCAGGCCGTTGACCAACCCCTGCCCCGCCAACAGCGCCACGGCCCAGCCGAAGAGTCCCAGCGCGACACCGCAGCACCCTCGGAGTACTTGAGCACCACCGGGTCCCATGCCTCTTCCCGCCAACCTGCCGACGGACAGGGGGAGCAGGACCATCCCTCTTCCCACACCCCGCCACACCGCAGGCCCACCGGTCCGACGCCTCCCACGAAGCTGATCCCTGTTCATACCGACAGCGAACCAACCGTCGTACGCCGGCTCGATCGTGCAAGCACGAGGAAGCGGGTTCGGAACATTCCCGGTGTCAGGGGCGGTTCAGCACCCGGTGACCGCCCGTCGGTACCGGCGGCAGGAAGTCGTAGACGGACCAGTCGGCGAGTGTCCGGTAGCCAAGGCTCTGGTAGAGGGCGTTGCTGGTGGGGTTGGCGAGGTCGGCGAACAGGACGACGTCCCTCGCGCCCGCGGCCAGCGCGGCCCGGCTCACCTCGGCCGTCACCGCACCGGCGTAGCCACGGCCGCGCAGGTGCGCGGGGGTGTAGACCACGTCGACCTGGACCTGGCCGCCGATCAGCGGGTTCAGGCCCGCGACGGAGACGGAGGTGCCGTCCGGGGTCTCCCAGAGTGTGTACCGCTTGTCGGCGAAGCGGGTGCCGGCCCACGTGCCGGCGTCGATGCGGACGTCCTCCCCGACGGCCCTGGCGAACTCGCCGCACCAGAACATGACGTCATCCAGGTCCTCTCCGCCCAGGACGCGGCCCCGGCCGGCCGGCATCGGCTCCGGTGGGGTGAGCGTGCCGAGGCGGTAGAGGCGGAGCCGGGTGTCGCGCGCTCTCGCCGCCACTCCGGTGTGCTGCCGCCAGGCCTCGGCGAACGCGGTGGCGGTGCCGTGGTCCGCGCTGACCCGGGACAGCGGGCGGCCGAGGGCGGCCAGCCGGGCGGCGAGGGAGTCGGCCTGTTCGGCGCCGAGCGAGGAGAGGCCCAGGGCTCCGGGGGTGAGCCGGTAGAACGTGGCCCGCACCCGCCCCGCCCGCTCCAGCACGCCGAACAGGGGCACTTCGGGCCCGTACGCCCCCGGCCCCCGCACGCGCACCCTCTCCGCCAGGGTCAGCTGCATGACGTGCGCCCCGGGCCGCGACCGCAGAAAGCCCCCGGCCCGGCCGAGAAAGTCGTCGACGTCTTCGGTCAGACACCAGTCCTTCGGTCGCATGCCTCATCCTTCCCCCACAGGGGAGCGGCGACTCGGTGATTCAGCGGCCGTGGCGGGCTGCCCCCGTTTCAGTACGACTGCCGGACGAGGCCGGTGCCCGGCGGGAACTGGGGCCAGCGGCGGTCGCTCAGGTCGGCCAGGCGCAGGCGCAGGCGTTCGTGGCCGGCCAGTGGCTCCCGTCGATTCCGACGGGGACCCCGTCTGACCACTGGTCAGGCGAGCTTGGTGGCCACCGCGTCCAGGACCCAGTCCAGGCCGGTCGTGAAGGAGGTCTCGGCGTCGACGTCGGTGCCGTCGTGCACGGCCTTGGCGAGGGCCGGAAAGCGGCCCGTGTCGAGCATCCTCGTCACGTGCGGGCCGTGGGCGCGCTGCCAGTCGAGCTTGGAGAGGCCGGTGGCGCGCTCGGCCCGCAGGTTCGCGATCTCGCGCCGGATCGCGCCGGTGACGTACGCGCTGACGGTCTCCACGGCGCGCATGACGGTGTCGACGCCGGCGAGACCGTCCAGGGCCGCCAGCTTGGCCTCGGTCACGGCGAGGCCGTTCGGGCCCAGGGCCGGGCGGCCGCCGAGCAGGTCGGCCAGCCATTCGTGGCGGAGGACGGTCCGCCGGGTGCCGTGGGCGAGGACGCGCAGGGCCTCCCGCCAGTCATCGGGCCGCTCCTCGGGGAGGATCTCGGCCTGCACCTCGTCCACCATGAGGTCGAACAGCTCCTCCTTGGTGGCGATGTAGCCGTAGAGCCGCATCGGGCCGGCGTTCAGCCGGGCTGCGACCTTGCGCAGGGACACCGCCTCCAGCCCGCCCTCGTCCGCGAGCGCGACGGCGGCGGCGACGATCCGCTCCCGGTCGAGCGGCACCGGACGACTCCGCGGCTCCGGCCGGTCCCACACAGTCATGTCCGCACCGTCCAAACCGTCCACACCGTTCTGTTGCGAGGCATCGTACAAGGGTAATACGGTGTATCGGCATGAGACATCGTATCGCTGTGGTCGGGGGCGGTCCCGGCGGCCTGTCGTTCGCCCGCGTCCTGCACCGCCATGGCCACCCCGTCACCCTCCTCGAACGCGACGCCGGCCCCGACGCCCGTCCCCCGGGCGGCACGCTCGACCTCCACGAGGGTCTGGGGCAGCTCGCGTTGGAGAAGGCGGGGCTGCTGGACCGCTTCCGGGAGCTGTCACGGCCCGAGGGGCAGGCCATGCGCATCCTGGACACGGACGGGACCGTTTTGCGCGACTGGCGGCCCGGCCCGGACGAGCGGGCCAACCCCGAGATCGACCGCGGGCAGCTTCGCGACCTGCTGCTCGGCCCGCTCGACGTCCAGTGGGGCCGGGGCGTGACCCGGGTGGTGCCGGGCACCCCGGACGGCGTCCTCGTCCACTTCGAGGACGGGCGGCAGGAGGCGTACGACCTGGTGGTCGGCGCGGACGGCGCCTGGTCCCGGGTGCGCCCCGCGGTCTCGTCCGCGACCCCGCACTACACCGGCGTCACCTCCATCGAGACCTCCCTCGACGACCTCGACACCCGCCACCCCGACCTCGCCCGGATGGTCGGCGACGGTTCCGTCGCGGTGTACGGCGCGAACCGCTCCCTCGTCGCCCAGCGCAACAGCGGCGGCCACGTCAAGGTGTACGCCAAGTTCCGCGCACCGCTGGACCGGCCCACGGACCAGGGCCCGGACCTGGATCTGGCCGACGCCGAGGCCATGCGATCGAGTCTGCTGGCCCTGTTCGACGGCTGGACCGCTCCCGTCCTCGACCTCCTCCGCCACGGCACCGCCTTCGTCCACCGCCCCCTCCACGCCCTCCCCATGGGCCACACCTGGACCCACGTCCCCGGCGTGACACTCCTCGGCGACGCCGCCCACCTGATGCCCCCGCTGGGTGCGGGCGCGAACCTCGCGATGCTGGAGGGCGCCGAACTCGCCGAGTCCCTCGCCGCCTTCCCGCCGGACGCGGGCCCCGAAGACCTGGACGAGGCCGTCCGCGCCTTCGAGGAACGGATGTGGGCACGGGCCACCAGGTGGGCGGAGATCACGACCGCCGGCCTGGAACGCCTGGTCAGCCCGGACCCCGCGGAGGCCCTCGCCGTCTTCGACCGGGTTTCGTCCCACTGAGCGCGGCTCATGGCGCGGCCCGTGACCGACGAGCGGGTCAGAGCCGTGTGCTCCGGAACGCGCGGTACCGGCTGAATACAGTCGGGGCCACGGTGCGCCTGATCGCCCGCCACGATGCAGGCCACCGCCCACGTTTTCCCGGAGAGAGCCCTGCGTCGGCCTCCCCGCGCTTCCAGTACGGAGGCACGCGGGAAGCTGACGCGCTCTTGGGGAAAGCGGCCTGGCCCCATGTCCTCGACGCGCTGCGGAGCAGGGACTGACCTTCTCCCCCGTTGGCGCCGGGACTGCCTCGACTTCGCAGTTTGGGGACGGGCCGGGTCCGGCGGTGAGCCGGCTGCGTGATGTGGTGCACTTTTGCAAGCGGGGTGCTTGCAATTGTTAGCGAGGGTGGGGCAAGGTGGAGTCATGGCATCGCTCAATGTCGGCAACCTCGGTGAGTACCTGCGCGAGCAGCGGCGCAACGCCCAGCTCTCGCTGCGGCAGCTCGCCGATGCCGCCGGGGTGTCCAACCCGTACCTGAGCCAGATCGAGCGCGGGCTGCGCAAGCCCAGCGCGGAGGTGCTCCAGCAGGTCGCCAAGGCGCTGCGCATCTCCGCCGAGACGTTGTACGTCCGCGCAGGCATCCTCGACGCCGAGCGGGACCGGGACGAGGTGGAGACCCGCGCGGTCATCCTCGCCGACCCCACGCTCAACGAACGGCAGAAGCAGGTCCTCCTCCAGATCTACGAGTCCTTCCGCAAGGAGAACGGATTCGGCGGGCCGGAGCAGGACCTGGGGGCGGACGACCCGGACGGCGACGACAGCCTGGAGAGCGATGACCGTACCGCCGGACGCGGCGCCCGTGCCGCCGCCGACGGCGATGCCGGCCCGCGGAAGACGGCCGGATAGGCCGGACCTCGACAATTCAGCCCCGACCGCTCCACCGCGGACCCACACCGACCTCAGCCGAACGCGAATCCGGGAGGACCATCACCATGGCCATCACCGACGACCTGCGCAAGACCCTCAGCGACCCGACCCCGCTCTACTTCGCCGCCGGCACCGCCGACCTGGCCCTCCAGCAGGCCAGGAAGGTGCCCGCCCTCGTCGAGCAGTTGCGCGCCGACGCCCCCGCGCGGATCGAGGCCGTACGCAACACCGACCCGAAGGCCGTGCAGGAGAGGGCCGCCGCCCGCGCCAAGGAGGCGCAGGAGACCCTGCAGACCAAGGTCAACGAGTTCATCGGGACGCTCGACCTGGACCTGAAGAAGCTCGGCGAGAGCGCCCAGGACCTCGCCCTGCGCGGTGTCGGCGTCGCCGCCGAGTACGCCGTACGCGCCCGTGAGGCCTACGAGAAGGTCGCCGAGCACGGCGAGCAGACCGTGAAGACCTGGCGCGGCGGTGCCGCCGAGGAGATCGAGGACCTCGCGATCGTCGTCGAGGGCAAGCCCGAGCCCGTCAAGCCCGAACCGGTCAAGCCCGTCGAGGTCGCGCAGGAGAAGAAGGCCGAGCCCGCCGAGGCCAGGCCGGCGGACGCCGCCGCGGCCAAGAAGCCCGTCGCCAAGAAGACGCCGGCCGCCCGAAAGAGCACCACCGCCAAGAAGACCACCCCGCCGGCCAAGTGACCCGCGAGGCGCGTACGGGCCGGGCACCTTCGGGGTGCCCGGCCCGTTGTCCGGGTACGGTGACGGTGACCGTGTACGGCGAGTACGGCGGGTACCAGGCGTACGGGACCGTACGGATCGGAAGACTACGGGCGGTGGCAGCATGCTGATGTTGGGCTTCGCGGGGTTCCTGGGGATCTTGAAGATCGTCCTCATGGCCCTCGCCGCGTTCGGGCTGTTCGACGCCGCGTTCCGGCGCGAGGACGCCTTCCGCGCGGCCAACAAGCAGAACAAGGTGTTCTGGCTGATCATCCTGGGCATCGCCCTGGTCGTCAGCTACCTGTTCTCCATCCTCGGCATCCTGCCGATCGCCGGCCTCGTCGCCAGCATCGTCTACATCGTCGACGTACGGCCCGCCGTCAAGCAGGTCTCCGGCGGTGGCAACGGGGGGTGGGGGCGCCGGCGCGGGGGAAGCAGCAGCGACGGGCCCTACGGGCCGTACAACGGGCGCAGGTAGCGTCCCGCGGTACTTCTCCGTCGCCGGGTGCGGGCAGTCCGTGGCTTGTCGCGCAGTTCCCCGCGCCCCTTAGGTGGGTGAGCTGCAGCTTCCCCAAGGGGCGCGGGGAACTGCGCGAACGGCCACGACGTGCCCGCACCCGGCGACGCACCCGCACGGCCTCCACGCGCCCGGCGGAAGCTAGCGCACGCGATCCAGCAGGACCACCGCCACGTCGTCCGTCAGCTCCCCCCCATTGAGGTCCCGCACCTCACTCACGGCGGCCCGCAGCAGCTCCTCCCCGCGCAACCCCTCGGACAGCTGGCGGCTGATCATCTCGACCATGCCGTCCTGGCCGAGCCGTTCCCCGTCCGGGCCGCCGACCCGGCCCTCGATCAGACCGTCGGTGTAGAGCATCAGGCTCCACTCCGGGCCCAGCTCCACCTGCATCCGCGGCCAGCGGGCGCCGGGCAGCAGGCCGAGGGCGGGGCCGTTGTTGTCGTACGGCAGCAGTCGTGGTGCCCGGCCGGGGCGGGCGATCAGCGGGGACGGGTGGCCGGCCAGGCACAGGCCGGCGCGGCGGCTGTCGGGCGCGATGTCGACCGTGCACAGCGTCGCGAAGATCTCCTCGTCGCCGCGCTCGTGCTCCAGCACCTCCTGGAGCGTGCCGAGCAGCTCGTCCCCGCACAGACCCGCGAGGGTCAGCGCGCGCCAGGCGATCCGCAGCTCGACGCCGAGCGCGGCCTCGTCCGGGCCGTGGCCGCAGACGTCGCCGATCATGGCGTGCACGGTGCCGTCGGGGGTGCGCACGCAGTCGTAGAAGTCGCCGCCGAGCAGGGCGCGCGAGCGGCCGGGGCGGTATCGGGCGGCGAAGCGCAGGGGCGAGCCCTCCAGCAGGGGCGTGGGCAGCAGCCCGCGCTCCAGGCGCCGGTTCTCCTGCGCGCGCAGCCGGCCCTCGGCGAGCTTGCGCTCGGCGATGTCGGAGCGCTTGCGTTCGACGGCGTACCGGATGGCGCGGCTGAGCAGCCGACCGTCCAGTTCGTCCCGGAAAAGGTAGTCCTGGGCGCCGACGCGTACGGCCTCGGCGCCGCGCTCGGCGTCGCTGGAGGCGGTGAGCGCGAGCACGGCGTGCCGGGGCGCCAGCCGCAGGATGTGCCGGAGTACGGCCAGTTCGTCGCCGTCACCGTCACCCGTGCCGCCGGGGGCGGCCATGGCGAGGTCCAGCAGGATGCAGTGGACGTCGTCCGTGAGCAGCCGCTCGGCCTCGGTGAGGTTGCGGGCGGTGCGGACGCGGATCGGCTTGCCGGCCGAGTCCCGCAGCTGGGGCACGATCGGCGAGCCCGCCGGGTCGTCCTCTATCAGCAGCAGGGTGAGGGTGGTGCTGTTCGCGCCGGTGGCGGGCGTGGCGGTGCGGTGGGCCTCTTCGGTGAGGGGGCCGCCGCCGGATGGGGACGCGGCCCGCGCCTGACCGCTCTCCGCGGCCGGGATCGCTCTCTGCCGCGGTACGGGTACGGGCATTGTCTCGGTTCCTTCCCTCCCCCCGAGGGCACGGTGGGGCGAGGGACCTCGACCCACCGACGGGGACCATAGCGGTACTGGCCACCGCAACGGAATGGTGTGAGCCCCGTCGCCCGGTCTCCCGCCGCTGTCATATGCCGCGATCCCTACCGCAGTTGGACAGGCCGACCCACCGGCGGGGATGACGAAGCTCACGTCCTCCGGTGATTTGACCGGAGTTGGCCGTGTGGTGGGTCACATGGCCTGCGTCACGGGCGTACGGAGTATCGCGAACGGAGCATTTCGGTCAGGTGCGTGCCGGGTGCCGGGTGCCGGGTGCCGGGTGCCGCGTGCCGGGTGCCGGGCGCAGGACCGGCGGGTCCGTGCAGTCGTGCGTCCGGCCCAGCAGTCTCGTGGGCCCGGCGGAGCCGCCCTCACGCGTCCGGGCGGACGACCCCCAGGATCGGCATCGAGCCCGCCCCCGCGACCGTCACCGTCCGGCCGGGGCGCGGGGCGTGGATGATCGCGCCGTCGCCGACGTACATCGCGACGTGACTGGCGTCGTCGAAGTAGATGATGAGGTCGCCGGGGCGCATGTCCTTCACGTCGACGTGCTTGAGCTGCTTCCACTGCTCCTGCGAGGTGCGCGGAATGGGATGGCCGGCCGCCGCCCACGCCTGGGAGGTCAGGCCCGAGCAGTCGAAGGAGGCCGGCCCCTCCGCGCCCCACACGTACGGCTTGCCGAGCTGGGCCGTGGCGTACTTCACCGCCTGCTTCCCCTGCGCGGACGCCTTGCCGTTGATCTCCTTGAGGATGCCGGTGTCCAGCCAGGCGGTCTGAGACTTGTACGCGGCCTGCTGCTCCAGCGCGGCGAGTTGCTCCTTCTCCTTCTTCTCCAGCTTGGATTGCAGCTTCTCGGCGGCCGCGATCTGCTTCTTGATCCTCTTCTTGGCGGCCGCCTTGGCCTTGCGGTTGGCCTCCAGCTTCACCCACTGCGAGGAGGCGTCGGCGGCGTAGTCCTTCAAGTCCGCCTGCGTCTGGGTCATTTCGCCGAGGAGATTCTTCGTCGCCCGCTGGCCCTGGAGCACCCGCCCGGCCCCGTCCAGGAACTGCTGCGGGTCGTCGCTGAGCAGCAGCTCGGCCGTGGGCGGCAGACCACCGGTGCGGTACTGGGACCGGGCCGCCGCGCCCGCCTGGTTCTTGAGGTTCTCCAGCTTCTGCTGTCCCTCGACGATCTTCTTCGCCAGCGCGACGATCTGCGCGGACTGCTTCTTCGACGCCTCCTCGGCCGCGTTGTACGCGTCGGTGGCCACGGCCGCGTCGTGGTAGAGCCGGTCCAGGGTGTCGCGGACCTTCTCCAGCTTCTTGGTCGCCTCGGGGGTCGCGGAGGGGGCGGGGGAAGGGGCGGGGGATGCGGCCGGGGTGGGTGCGGGGCTCTGCGCCGCGTGGGTGGTGCCGCCGGCCTGCGCGAACGCCGTGCCCGGCGCCGCCAGTACGGTCACCGCGCAGACCACGGTCACGGCGGCCGTGAGCAGGCCGCGCTTGCCCGGACCCATAGGTCGTCCCCCCACCTGATTTACCGTCAGTAACTTACGGTCGTCCGGGGGATCGTGCCACGACCGCGCCCAAAACGACAGAGGGCGACCGGGGCGTCAGGGCCGGCAGAGTCCGTACGACGATCTCCTCGACGGTGTGACGTACGGCGCACCGAGATCGTTCCCCTCGCCCGCACCAGCAGTCCAGCACGGCCCCGTCCGTATCACCGGGGCCGCCGAGCCCGCCCGCCCCACGGGCTCACCGAACCCCTCGGCGCTCACCCGGCCGGCGCCAACGCCCCCCACGCCAGGGTCACTTCCCCCTGCCGCCAGCGCGCCGGTCCGTCCGTCACCGGCCAGTCGGCCCGAAGGTCCCGCACCGCGCGGATCCAGCGCTGACGGGCGCCGTAGGAGGCGTAGGGCGCGGCGGCGGCCCAGGCACGGTCGAAGTCGCGCAGGAAGGCGTGGACCGGCTCGCCGGGCACATTGCGGTGGATGAGCGCCTTGGGCAGCCGCTCGGCGAGGTCGGACGGCCGCTCCAGGGAACCCAGCCGGGTCGCGAAGGTGACCGTCCGGGGCCCCTCCGGGCCGAGCGCCACCCATACGTGCCGCCGCCCGATCTCGTCGCACGTCCCCTCCACGAGGAGCCCGCCGCGAAACGGGCCGTCCGGCGGGGCGAGCCGCGCGCACAGCCGCTGCCATACGGCGGCCACCTCGGACTCGTCGTACTGCCGCAGCACGTTGGCCGCCCGCACGAGCACCGGGCGCACCGGCAGCGGGATCTCGAAGCCGCCGTGCCGGAAGACGAGGCCGTCCCGCTCGTACGGCCGGGCGGCGGCCACCCGCGCGGGCTCGATCTCGACGCCGACGACCCGCGTGCGCGGGGCGACGGACCGCAGCCGGCCGAGCAGTTCGACCGCCGTCCAGGGCGCGGCGCCGTACCCGAGGTCGACCGCCACCGGATCGGCCGCCCGTCGCAGCTCGGCCCCGTGCGTGGCCGCGATCCAGCGGTCCATCCGGCGCAGCCGGTTGGGATTGGTCGTCCCGCGCGTCACGCTCCCCACGACGCCGGCCCGCCCACCCGGGCGGAGCCGGGAATGGGGGAGGGGGGCGGCGTGGGCACACATGTCTACGAGGGTAAACGCGCCCACACGCGCGCCGGACCGTCCGGACCCGCCCCCGCCCAGGCCGGGTCCGGTACCCGCCTGGGCCGGGTCCGGCACTCGCCCGGGCCGGGTCCGGCACTCGTCGCGGACGAAACCCGGCACCCGCCTCAGCGGGACGGCCGACGCTGCCGGGACTCCGGCGCTGACGGACTGCCCGCGGCGACACTGCCGGACGACCCGCGGCGACACTGCCGGACCACCCGCGGCGAGCGCGTGCGGTGTGCCGACCCGGTGCTGTCACGTCCATCAGCCCCTATGACCGTGCCCAGGTCGGGTCGTATCGCCGCAGGTCACAGGGCAGCGAAGGATGGGTCCCGGACGTTCCGCGCTCGCCCCACGGCCCCTCGGGCGGGCAGCCGTCGACGCCCGCACCATCTCGAACGGTTGAGCGAGTCAAGGTCAGGATTCGGTAAAGGCGCCGGCCCCGGAAGTGATCCGGAAATGCGCGGGCACCCGCCCGCTGTTGGAGTTCCCGGAGGGCGCGGTCGGTCCTCCGGCAGGCATGCCCGCAGCCAAGGAGGAACGCCACGTGAGCCAGTACGTCAGCAGGCTCGGGCGTCGCGCTTCGGCGGCACCCGCGCTGCTCCGGCTGCACCGCAGGCCGCGCCGCGTCGCCATGCTCTCCGTGCACACCTCACCGCTCCACCAGCCCGGCACCGGCGACGCCGGGGGCATGAACGTCTACATCGTCGAACTCGCCCAGCGCCTCGCCGCGATCAACATCGAGGTCGAGATCTTCACGCGGGCCACCTCGGGCGGACTGGAGCCCACCGTCGAACTCGCCCCCGGCGTCCTCGTCCGGCACGTCGACGCGGGCCCCTACGAGGGCCTGGCCAAGGAGGAACTCCCGGCCCAGCTCTGCGCGTTCACCCACGGGGTGATGCAGGCGTGGGCCGGTCACCGCCCCGGTCACTACGACCTGGTCCACTCGCACTACTGGCTCTCCGGGCACGTCGGCTGGCTCGCCGCCCAGCGCTGGGGCGTCCCCCTGGTGCACGCCATGCACACCATGGCCAAGGTCAAGAACGCCAGCCTCGCGGCCGGTGACGCCCCCGAGCCGGCCGCGCGGGTGATCGGCGAGACCCAGATCGTCGCCGCCGCCGACCGGCTCATCGCCAACACCGCCGAGGAGGCCGACCAGCTCGTCCGGCACTACGGCGCCGACCCCGCCAAGGTCGCCGTGGTGCACCCCGGTGTGAACCTCGACCGGTTCCGCCCCGGTGACGGCCGCGCCGCCGCCCGCGCCCGCCTCGGACTGCCGCAGGACGCCCTCGTCCCCCTCTTCGCGGGCCGCATACAGCCCCTCAAGGCCCCCGACGTGCTGCTCCGGGCCGTCGCGGTCCTGCTGGACGAGCGTCCGGAACTCCGCTCGCGGATCGTCGTGCCCGTCGTCGGCGGCCCCAGTGGCAGCGGTCTGGCCAGGCCCGAGGGGCTGCAGAAGCTCGCCGCGCGGCTGGGCATCGCCGATGTCGTACGGTTCCGGCCGCCGGTCGGGCAGGACCAGCTCGCCGACTGGTTCCGGGCCGCGTCCGTGCTGGTCATGCCGTCGTACAGCGAGTCCTTCGGGCTGGTCGCGATCGAGGCGCAGGCGGCCGGCACGCCGGTGCTCGCGGCCTCGGTCGGCGGGCTCCCGGTGGCCGTGCGCGACGGCGACACCGGCTTCCTCGTCCAGGGGCACGACCCGGCCGACTACGCGCGCGTGCTGGGCCGGCTCGCCGACGAACCCGCCCTGCCGGCCCGCATGGGCGAGGCCGCCGCCCGCCACGCCCGCTCCTTCGGCTGGGACGCCTCGGCCGCCGCCACCGCCGACGTCTACACGGCCGCGACCCACTCCCACCGGCGTGCCGTACGCTCCCACCATGGGTGATGACCATGGGTGATGACGATGGGTGCTGAGCATGGGTGAAGTGGAGAAGGCCGCCGGCGTCGTCGAGGGTGTCCTCAAGGACGCCGAGCTGGAGTGGGAGAGCCCCGAGCCCGGCACGTACGTCGTGAAGCTGCCCGGCACCCGCAAGCTGTCGACGACCGTCTCCCTCCGTCTCGGCCGCCACTCCCTCTCCCTCAACGCGTTCGTCGTACGCCACCCCGACGAGAACGAGGCGGGCGTTCACCGCTGGCTCCTTGAGCGCAACCTCAAGCTGTACGGCGTGAGTTACGCAGTCGACCGCCTCGGCGACGTCTACGTCACCGCCCGCATCGCCCTCGCCTCCGTCACCGCCGAGGAACTCGACCGGCTCCTCGGCCAGGTCCTGGAGGCCGCCGACGGCGCCTTCAACACCCTGCTGGAGCTGGGCTTCGCCTCCGCGATCCGCAAGGAGTACGCGTGGCGGGTGTCGCGGGGGGAGTCCACGCGGAACCTGGAAGCGTTCAAGCATCTGACCGAACGCTCGACGGACTAACCCGCGCCCGCCGGTCCCTGTTCCATCGCCACCTCTTCCCTCCCCGTGCCCGGCAGTGGCATGCTCACCGCCAGCACATTCTTGAACGAAGTTCATGAACATGAACTCGACGGATGGATGGGTGGTGGGGCGCATGAACCCCGGGCAGTGGCAGGTCGGCAGAAGAACCCTCCTCGCCGGAGCCACAGCTGTGGCCCTGGGCGCCACGGCAGGCAGAGCGTCGGCGGCAGCGCCACTCCCCATCGCGGCCCAAGTGCCGCCCATCTGGCTGGAGTTCACTCGAACACCCCGCACCCACCCGCAGATCCCCTACATCGGCCGGGCGGGCTACCGCCACGGAACCGCCCGCCTGCACCATCCCCGCGTCGTCGCCGACGTCACCGATCACGGCGCCGTACCCGACGGCACCACCGACTGCGCCCCCGCGATCAACCGTGCCATCGCCGCCGCCGGACGGGCCGGCGGTGGCACGGTCACCATCCCGCCCGGCACCTTCCGCATCGACGGCCTGATCCGCATCGGCGACTCGAACGTCGTCCTGCGGGGCGCCGGCAGCGGCCGTACGACCCTCTACGCCACCCGGAACCTCACCGAACTCATCGGCCCCTACGGCTCCCGCTACGGCGGCGACAAGTCGTCCTGGTCGTGGGCCGGCGGCTTGATCTGGCTGGCCCCGCACGCCCGTTGGGACTCCCTGGTGGCCGCCGTCCGGTCCCGGGACTGGCCGTTCGAGGGCTGGACCGGCAACAAGCGGGACGAGTGGGCGACCCTGACCACCGTCGAACCGGCCCGCCAGGGCGACCGGACGATCACCGTCACCGACCCCGCCCGCCTCCACCCCGGCGCCCTCGTCCTGCTCCGCCTCGCCGACGACCCGGGCCACACCCTCCTCCAGCACATGTCGGGCGGCGGCCCGGGCCCGGCGTCGTACTCCTGGGACGACAAGACCAAGCTCACGTCGTACGTCCCGTACGAATGGCCGGTCCGCGTCACCCGGGTCCACGACCGCCGCGTCACCCTCGAACGCCCCCTCCCGCTCGACATACGCCCCGAATGGGACCCGAGACTCACCACTCACGTCCCGGAGTTGACCGGCTCCGGCGTGGCCGGCCTCACCCTGGAGGCGGTGGAAACACCGCAGTCCCCCCACCTCCTGGACAAGGGCTACAACGGCGTCGTCCTCCAGTGCGCCTACGACTGCTTCGTCGACGACGTCACCGTCCGCCACGTCGACAACGGCTTCGGCCTGGTCGCGGCCTCCGCCTGCACGCTGCGCCGTACCCGGGTCGCCGGGCGCGGGGAACACCACCCGTACTTCTGCCGGGAGGGCTCGCACGACAACCTGATCGAGGACTTCACCGTCGAGCAGCGCACGGTCCCGGCCCCGCCGGACACCCAACTGCACGGCATCAACGTCGAGGGCCTGTCCTCCCACAACGTCTGGTCGCGCGGGGACATGCGGATGGGCACCTTCGACAGCCATCGCGGTCTGCCCTTCGCCAACGTCCGCACCGACATCACGGTGAACAACGACGGCCGCCACGGCGGCGACGCGAGCGCGGGCCCCCTGTTCGGCGCCCGCTTCACCCACTGGAACATCCGCGTCACCAACGGCCGCGCGGGCCTGATGAAGCTCGACGGCCTCGCCCCCTACTCCGCCACGGTTGGCCTGGGCGAGGTCCACGAGTTCGGCCAGACCGACGTCCCCGACTTCCCCGGCGACCTCCACTCCCGCCTGGAGCTGTACGCCACGACGAACACGGTCCGCCCCCGCAACCTGCACGAGGCCCAGCGAGCCCTCGAGGAGTAGCGCGTGGGCGCACCGGTACGGGGCTCAGCGGGCCGTCGCCGAATCGTGCCTGGCATCACCGGTACGGCGCTCAGCGGGTCCGCGAGCGGTAGCGTCCCGGCGTCACCCCGACCAGCTTCTTGAAGTGCCGGGTGAGGTGCGCCTGGTCGTAGAACCCGGTCTCGGCCGCCACCTCGGCCGGGTTCCGCCCCGCCAGCAGCAGCCGCCGGGCCCGCCCGACCCGGTGGGACATCAGGTACTGGTGCGGGGCGATGCGGTACGCACCGCTGAACGCCCGCACCAGGTGCGCGGGATGGGCGTGCAGCAGCGCCGCAGCGTCGGCGAGGACGAGCCCGTCCACGACATGCTCGTCGAGGAGTTCCCGCAGGGAGCGCGCGAGCACGGGATCGCGCCGGAACGCGTCCGCCCCGCCGGGCTCCCGGCACCGCAGGTGCTCCCGGAGCCGCTCGCCGACGAGCGTCAGTCTGCTCTCCGCCTCCAACTCGTCGCCGGGCCGGGCGAGCGCGCCGTGCACCTGGCCGACGCGCCGCCGCAGCACCGGGTCGCGCAGATCGGGGCCGTCGACGGCGGGCCCGATGAGATCGTCCCCGAGCCGGCTGCCGTCCAGGTACAGGACCCGTTTCCGGAAGCCGTGCGGGGTGGCGGGTGAGCCGTTGTGCGGCACGTGCGGGGGCAGCAGCGACACGGTGTCGTGCGGGGTGCCGTGCTCGTGCCGGTCGAGGTCGTACCGGACGGCCCCGTCGTCGACGATCAGCAGGGTCCAGGCGTCATGGACGTGCATCGGATAGGCGTACTCGGTGAAGTGGGCGTGGAAGACCTCCACGACACCCGGGACACGCGGGCGCCAGGCACTGACTTCCGCCTGCTCGGCCACGTATAGAACGTACAAGACGGCGGCCGGCAGCGACCGGCAGTCTCACTGCATGAACACGCACAGCGACACCCAGGCCGCCGGGGAACCGGTCCGTTTCGACACGAAGATCGCCGTACTGCTGCGTGAGGACCTGGAGCCGTGGCAGCGGCTCAACGTCACCGCGTTCCTGGTCAGCGGCCTGGGCGGCCAGGTGCCCGAGGTGATCGGGGAGCCGTACGAGGACGCGGACGGCGTGCCGTACCTCCCGATGTTCCGGCAGCCGGTGCTGGTCTTCCAGGGCGCCAAGGAGACGCTGACCGCGGCGCACGCCAAGGCCCTCTCCCGCGCCCTGCCCCGCGCGGTCTTCACCTCCGACCTCTTCGCCACGGGCAACGACCGCGACAACCGGGCCGCCGTACGTGCCGTGCCGACGGCCGAACTGGACCTGGTCGGCCTCGCGGTCTACGGACCGCGGAACGCGGTGGACAAGGTGCTCAAGGGGGCGCGGATGCATCCGTGACCGGATCTGCACAAGGTGTGCGTAACCGCCGTGCCGGCGTGTGCGGTTGGTCCTCGGTCGTCCGTTTCGGCGCCGGCCTGGCAAGGGGCGGCGGCCTGCCGCGTGGCACCGTTTCCGCAAAGGAATGTGGAGATGCTGCCGCCGATCGGTGGGCCCGCCCACACCTTCGTCGCCCCAGGACACCCAACTGCTCGCTCGGTCAACGCGGTTGACTGGATGCCCGACACGCTCCGTGGTTTGATCCATGGCCGCGGCCCGCCCTCTGTCCCCGGCGGGACCGCTCCACTCCCCAAGTGGACCTTCCGTCTCACCCATGACCATCCATGCGAAGGGCAGTCACGTCATGAACTCCGCTCCCCAGGTTCAGACCCTTGAGATCTCCGACGCCGACCTGGACGCCGTCGCCGGCGGCCTGAGCCCGCAGGCCGGCATCGCCGCCGGGCCCACCGCGATCAACAGCGCGGACGTCCTGGCCAAGCTGGACACCGTCACGGACACGGTCGAAGGCGTGGCAGGCCGGTACGGCCGGGTCGGCGTCACGGTCGCGCTCTGACGCCCGGCCGCGCTCTGACGCCCGGCCGCGTGAACCGCTGACGCGAACGCCCCGCAGGTCACCTGACCGCGGGGCGTCCGTCGTACGCACACAGCTATGGGCTACTGGGCCGGGCTCGTTGCCGGCTCGGCGTGCGGCCGCTCCACGCCACCGAAGCCGTCCCCGTTTCCGCCCTCGTCCGCCGTCTCCGCCCCGTCCCCCATCGGCAGACGTCGTAGCAGCAGGGCGTAGCCCAGCCCGGCCACCGTGCCGACGGCCGCGCACAGTCCCCACAGCCAGTCCGCGCCGAGGCGGTCGATGACCGTGCCGGACATCAGCGGGGCGATCAGGGCGGCGGCGGACCAGGACAGCGTGTACATGCCCTGGTAGCGGCCGCGCCCATGGACCGGTGAGAGGCGGACGACGAACCCGGTCTGGGTCGGCGCGTTGACGATCTCGGCGAGCGTCCACACGCACACGGTGAGCGTGAAGACGCCGACCGACCCGGCGAAGGCGGTGAGCCCGAAGCCGTAGCCCGCGAGGACGGAGGAGACGGCGAGCAGGGTGCGCGGGTCGCGGTGCTCGATGAAGCGGGTGACGGGGATCTGCAGGGCGACGATCAGGATGCCGTTGACGGCGATGGCCAGGCCGTAGTCGGCGGGGGAGAACCCGGCGCGGCCCATGGCGACGGGCAGGCCGACCGAGCCCTGCTGGAAGACGAGGGCGACGAGGAAGGACAGCCCGACGACGGCCATGTACCGCCGGTCGCGCAGGACCGTACCCAGCCCGATGTCCTCGCTCCTTCCCTTCGCCGTGGGCGCCGGGCGTGACTCGGGCAGCTTGGCGAATACGACGATCGCGCAGGCCAGGGTCATGCCGGACTCGATGAGGAAGCCGGCGCGGTAGCTGAACTCGGCGATGAAGCCGGCGGCCGTGGAGGAGACGGCGAAGCCGAGGTTGATCGCCCAGTAGTTGAGCGAGAAGGCCCGCACCCGGTCCTCGGGCCGGACGATGTCGGCCATCATCGCCTGCACGGCGGGCCGGGAGGCGTTGGACGCCAGGCCGACGAGGAAGGCGACGCCGGCGATGGACACGGGATCGTGGACGAAGCCGAGCAGCGCGACGAAGACGGCCGTGCAGGTCTGGGCGATGAGCAGGGTGGGCCGGCGCCCGAGCCGGTCGGCCATGACGCCGCCGCCGAGGGAGGAGACGACCCCGCCGAGTCCGTGCAGCGAGGCGACGAGACCGGCGTAGGAGGCGGAGTAGCCGCGGTCGATAGTGAGGTACAGAGCCATGAACGTCGCGACGAACGCGCCGAGCCGGTTGACGAGGGTGCTGGTCCACAGCCACCAGAACGCGCGGGGGAGACCGGAGACCGTCTCCCGGGCGGCACCCCTCAGTCGGGCGACGGACATGACGGACCCCCACGATGCTCGGCGCCAGGGTACGGCGCTGTAAGCGGCTCAACCGGTGTGCACAACTTACAAGGGCGGGTGCGCGGAGTGCCAGCCTTTAAAAGCCCCCTCTGCTGTCCGCCCACCGGGCGGCCGGGTCGGCGCCCCGAACGCGTGGATTACGCTCTGACACATGGCCGACGCACCGTACAAGCTGATCCTCCTCCGCCACGGCGAGAGCGAGTGGAACGCGAAGAACCTGTTCACCGGCTGGGTGGACGTGAACCTGAACGAGAAGGGCGAGAAGGAGGCGGTCCGCGGCGGCGAGCTCCTCAAGGACGCCGGTCTCCTCCCCGACGTGGTCCACACGTCCCTCCAGAAGCGCGCGATCCGCACAGCCCAGCTCGCCCTGGAGTCCGCCGACCGCCACTGGATCCCGGTCCACCGCAGCTGGCGCCTGAACGAGCGCCACTACGGCGCCCTCCAGGGCAAGGACAAGGCGGCGACGCTGGCCGAGTTCGGCGAGGAGCAGTTCATGCTCTGGCGCCGCTCCTACGACACCCCGCCCCCGCCGCTCGCCGACGACTCCGAGTTCTCCCAGTCCGCCGACGCCCGCTACGCGACGATCCCCCCGGAGCTGCGTCCCCGCACGGAGTGCCTCAAGGACGTCGTCGGCCGGATGCTCCCGTACTGGTACGACGGCATCGTCCCCGACCTCCTGGCCGGCCGCACCGTCCTGGTCGCGGCCCACGGCAACAGCCTCCGCGCCCTGGTCAAGCACCTCGACGGCATCTCGGACGCCGACATCGCGGGCCTGAACATCCCCACGGGCATCCCCCTCGCCTACGACCTCGACGCGGACTTCCGCCCCCTCAACCCGGGCGGCAAGTACCTCGACCCGGACGCGGCTGCGGCGGCGATCGAGGCGGTCAAGAACCAGGGCAAGAAGAAGTAGGGTTTGTCTCATGCCTCCCACCTGCGCATATGGCGCGGATGGGAGGCATTTTCATGATCCGGAACCTCTCTGGAACCTCAGCCCTTGTGATCTTGGGGCCTGAGTGCCTTACCGAGAGCCTTCCGGGCCCGGTCCCGGCTGCTCGGCATGAGGTGCGCGTACACCTTCAGTGTCAGACCCGGATCGGAGTGCCCGAGGTACTCCGCGAGGGCCTTGATGCTCTCCCCTGCGTCTAGAAGCACGGACGCGTTCGCATCTGACCTGCGATGTTGCAGAGTTGAGCGGTGGGAGGGGTGGGGGCCTTACGCGCACGCGCGCGTAGAGAGACCGGAAAACCGGGCCGTGCAACCCCCTCACGGCGCTCTGAACGGCCGTTCACGGGCCCAGGGTTCTCACCCCTCACCGAAGAGGGGTCGGAGGCTTTAAGGGCCGTCTACGGCTTGCGCCTCTTGTCGACCGCTCGGAGGGGTCAACGTCCCCGGCGGCCAAGCCCCCTTGGCGGCGGCCTTGCCGTCGGCGCCGCCGACCGAGCGGACGACAGTGACCACGCCCCACGCCATGGCCACGGCCAGCAGCGTGAGGATGGCGAGGTTGGCGGCCATCGCGGTCAGCACCCCGACCAGCAGCGGGCCGAAGTAGACCCCGGCAGCCACCGCCCCGGCACCGACGCCGGAACCGAGCGCGATGCGCTGCACCGTGCGATCCGGGGGCGCGTGGTGGATGTGCTGCACCACCATCGGCGGCACCGCCTGCTGCGGCGGCATCGGGGTGAGGTTGGCGGGCTGGTCGTTGTAGACGTATCGGCCGTCCGGGAGACAGACGATGCCGGGCACGGGCAGGTTGTCGGAGTCCACCAGGGACCTCCCAGGTCAGTTGGAGTCGGCGCAGGGCACGCACGCGCCAAGAGATGCGGGGATGACGTATCCGGCATCACGCCGGCACGTGGGGCAGATGCGACGGGCGCGGTTGGCCCGGGCGAGCGCGGCCCACCGGCCCGGCGTCATCGGCCGGACGGGCTTCGCCCAGTCGATGCGATAGAGGTAGGCGACCAGCGCGCCGCGCCTGCGGCGGGGACGCTGGACTTCGGCGACCACGTCCTGACCTCCCGGGCGCAACCCCATAGCGCGGAGCTGCCTGCGGGTGGCAAGACCGTCAGGAGCGAGCCGCCACCGGTACACGGGCAGCGAGCCACCGATCGGAGCCGTGGTCATCAGCGGGCCGTTCCGGCGAGGTCAACGGGGACGCCGTTGACGGGCCCGCGCAGTTCGGCGTAGCGGGTCGACACCCAGCCGACCGACCAACCGCACAGCTCCGCCGCCTGACGCACCGACAGGCCCTCGGCCAGCGCGGCGGCGACGATGGCGCGCGCGCGTCATCCTCCGGGAGCTTGTCCGCGACCGGGCCACCGGACAGCAGCGCGGCGCGTTCACGGCGCTCCTGCTCGACACGCTCACGCCGCTCACGTTCAGCACGCTCGGCGGCCTGGCGTTCACGGCGTTCACGCTCCGCCCGGAGCTGTTCACGCTCGCGCTCCTGGCGTTCACGCTCCTCGTGCTCAGCACGCTCGCGGGCCTGCTCGCGCTCGCGTTCCTCGCGCCGTAACGGCGGCCTCCCGCTCAGCTTGTTCACGGACCATGCGGGCCTCGTGCTCCCGCTGTTCAGGGGCCAGCGCCGCCGCGTGCTCGCGTTCCTCGCGGGCCTGCCGTGCGGCATCCTCGCGCTGCTCGATCGCGGCCCGTTCACGGGCTTCCCGCTCGCCCTTGTGCGTGACTCGGAGATCATGCGGCCAGAGGACATCGCTCGGGGCGCCAACCAGGTTCTAGCCGAACTCGGATACCGGCAGGAGCGAGCACTGGATGAGTTGTACGTCCGGATGCCAACTCCCGAGCAGGTCCATCGACTTGACCTGGGTCCCGGGACACCGGTCGGGGTTCATGTCGTCACCGGCCACACAGCTGAGGAGAAGCCTGTGAGGGTCGCGGTGACTGTGCTCCCCGGTGACCGACACGTGATCTCGTACGAACGACAGCGCGAAGCGCCGAACGAGGACGCATGACAGACCTGCTCATCCGCGCCGGCCGCCCTGACGAATTGGGCGCCGTGGAAGCGCTGCTGCGCGAGGCATCAGCCTGGCTTGCCTCGCGTGGCATCGACCAATGGCAGTACCCGCCGCACCGTGACCGCATCACGGCGGCCCTAGAGCAGGGGGTTTGCTTCCTCGCGTTCAAGGACGGTGCTCCGATCGCGACCATGCAGGTGGACGACTTCGCGGATCCTGAATTCTGGACTCCGGACGATCAGCCGGATGCGGCCCTCTACGTTCACCGTATGGCTGTGACGCGCGAGACCGCCGGTGCAGGCGTCGGCGGCATGCTGCTGGATTGGGCGTCGGAGCGTGCCGCAGCGCACGGCAAGCGATGGTTGCGGCTGGACGCGTGGAAGGACAACCAGGGCTTGCACCGGTTCTACAAGGACGCAGGCTTCACACGTCTCCGCATCGTGGATCTCCCACACCGCAGGTCGGGTGCCCTGTTTCAGCGGTCGACCGGATTGGTGCCTGACATAAGCAGGTGACATCAACGCCCTGCCGAGGTCGGGGATGCGCGCGAGCGGTACCCACTCAACGCGGCCCGCTTCCTCCGCATCGCACTCTCGCAGGCGGTGAGGATCCCTTTGCCCGATAGGGAAGACAACAACGATCCACACGTCTCCCCGCAGGCCGTGGGCCCCACCGCCCCCACCATGAAAACATGGAGAGAGAAACCCGTATGCCGACAAGGCATCCACCGCGTGACCCGTCACGACAGCCTGGAACCTCACACAGGACAGCCCCTGATACCAAGGGGATAATCCATGACACTTCCGATATCAGATTCACAGAGCCCTGGCAGCGCCCCCCTGGAGCGGGCGGTGCGCGCCTTCCTCCGCGCCAGGACCCCCTCGAAGGAAGCACTGGAACTGATCACCCAAATCGCCGCGACGTCCCCCGCACCACCAGGTCGCCAGGACCCGGATGCGGTGCTGAAGGAAATATTCCGCGCATACCCCGAAGCGGCCCGGCTCCCCGCCGAGGAGCTCTACGGGATCCTTGCCGCGGCGCGCGGCGACTGAACCAAGATTGCAGGTTACGAGAAGATGAGCACTCCGACCGGCAGAGAGATCCGCGCTAAGATCCAGGAACAGTTCAAAGACGCTCTCACGACAATTGAGCTGCCGAGTCTGGCGCAGATCACCAGGATGCAGAAAGAGTGGCTCGAGGAGACACAAAGAGTCGACTACGAGACCGCGAAGGTAAAGGGGGAAAAAGACTACGAGGAGGAGCAGAAAAAGACCATTGAAGTCAAAGCCCAGGAAAAGGCCCATCTGGAGACCCGGGAGAAGGAAGTAAGAACGGGCATCACCGTCGCCGGGACCCTCGAGACACCCGCATGTGCCCACTGCTCGAAGCCCTTCGGAGTGGATGACACCATCAGCGTGACCCCCGACTGCACGCATGGTCATGTGGTCCACGAAGACTGCTATGCCGATTGGGTCGAAGCTAATACCTGTCGCCTGTGCAGCAGCCCTGAAAATTGGAAAACGTCCCGTCCGATATCCCACAAGAAAGACTACATCACGATTCTCGGTCACGGCTCCGACGCGGGGACGTCGACGTTCGTTCCGCTAGGCATGACGGTGTATACATTTGCCCGGCCCGGGGCGACGATATCAGCGGCGCAAGCACAGATCATCATGTCCAATCCACTCCTGAGCAACCCTCCGTATACATTCCCCCCAGGGGCGCAGATCCCGAATGTTGTACTATCTAAACTGGATGATGGCGAGCAGGCCATCGATGACGACGCCTACGATTCCTTGTTTCCCGAGGGTGCACCTGGAGTGGCAGGCACGCCTGCGGCGGAAGTCGCGGCAATGTTCGCCCAGACCCGGCAGTACGGCGAAATCCCAGATGGTATGGAGGCAGGGCAGGAGCCGGATGCGGCATGGGTCCAAAACGAATATCAACTGTGCACCAGTTCTTCCTGTCGATCGCCCTTCCATCTCTGCTCGGGGCTCCTCTCTGTCTATCGAGGAGTCACCAACATCTATATAGCGGCCTGCGGAGGGGAAATCACTACGGAGGACCTGCAAGAAAATGCAATCGACGAACTCTTCGACCAGCTAATAGCCGTGGGCAAAACCGACCCAGTCAAAGCCATTGGTGCCTACCTCGACTGCCATCCGCTGACGCGCCAAAACCTCAAGACCCACGTAGAATTCCCTGAGTGGCTCACACTCACCCTTGATAACGCTGTTAAGAAACTGAAGAGCCCGCCCAAGCCCAAGGAAGCAGAGCAGCAGACCAGTACCACCGGCGCGGAAAAGCCGAGCACGAGCACTGTGGGCACACCGAGCACGGCCACTACAGGGGCGCCGGAAACGGTGCTCCCCAGCGTCTACGGCTGGCAAGCGTTGAGGGAGGATACTTCCCAAGCGCGAGGAAGGTCACGCCGGTTCCTCCTCGCCACTGGCCAGGGGAACGTGTGGGCTCAGTGCACTCGAGAAGGGTCGGGCTGGTCGGTGATCTTCGACCAGCCGGAAAGCTTCACCACGGATTGGAGCAACCGGAGGCTCACGGCGGGCGGGTACATACTGCCCGACGGTCTCGAGGTGGGGGGCGGGAAATGGCACGAGCTCCGTGGCGCATACGTACTGGTATTCACGGACGCTCCATGGGAGTTCATCCAGCCACACCCCACGACCGCCGACGAGACAGCCGCGCGGGAAGTCCTGCGTCAGGCTAGGGGAGAGATGCCGCAGGCTTGGTTCGACCAGCTCGGCGCCTGAAGGCAGCCTCGCTGCGAGTCTTAAGGATGCCTTCCAGGGCAGGGAGGGTCCGGCGGCGCCTGCTGACGTCTAGCGTCTCCCCCTTGAAAGGCTCTTGGGGCGAAGAGGCCACCTCGCGCGCCCGGGGAGGGTGGCCTCTTCTCGTGAAAGGGCGCCGCAGTCCGAGCACGGCGCGAGCCCTGTGCCGGCCGACGCGCGAGCGCAGCGAGCGCCAAGGGACGCGCGGACGTAGGCCGCTCCTCAATCTTTCCGAGGCAGCCCTACTCCCGCCCAGTTCCAATCGTTGACCCACGGTCCTCAGGCTGGCGAGCGGATCGCCGTGCTGGACCATTGCGGCGATTGGGGAGACTCCGTGACGACTATCGTGCCGACCATCTTGTCCCACAGTTCCTGCGTGTTCTCGTCCCACAGAAGCCAGAAGTAGACGATCCCGAAGTCACCGCGCCGAGGATGCCGATGACTGGTTTCGCGATGCCTTCGCGGAGGAACATCGTTCCCCACTTGGCCTTCTGCTCAGTGCGCAGCTTCACACAGCGCATATGCAGGAGCTGTTTCGCGGGAGTCTGACCGCCCTTGTAGACGATCAAAGACCATATGAGCCACCCGATGATCAGCGTCACCAGGAACAGCAGTCCTTCCAGCAGGTACTCACCGAATCTGCGAGCGCCGCTAGCGATCACCACACCTTGGGGGAGACCAGTCACCTGGCGACAGAACTGGCAGGCTATGCCCCTGCCCCAGTCGCGTCCGCAGTTGGGGCACGGCCGATCGATGGGGCTATGTATGGTCATGTGGTTAGCCACGACGCCCTCCCAACTTCTGGCGTCGATATTCACGACTACACACCCATAATGCTGCGGGGGTAGGGCGTGCGCCACCTGGTGCGGCGTGCCGGATACAGGCCCGGCTGCGGGTGGCGCACGCAGGAGAGTCACGCTCACCGTGCCCTCCTGGTTCCGACGCGGCGGTGAAGGATGCAGACATGTCCAGGTCGAAAAGCTTCACCGCGTGGTTGAAGACTCATGCCGATCAGCACAACGCCATCGGGGATCTCGCTCGGGACGTCTCCGCTGATCCAGACTGGCCCTCACGCAAAGGAAGGCAGGGCCAGCTTGACTACCTTGAAGAGTGCGGCGCGATTGATGCGGCTATCGAGACGCTCGAAGGCGCCTGGACGCAGTACGAGGCATACCGGGCAGGCCAGAGCGATGCCTGAGCGTTCGGGAAACCTGATGGCCTCTGGCGGGAGCTCCGGGCGATAGCAGCACGGGCCACCCTCTCGGGAGCCCATATCGGGCCGCTTCCGGGGTCTGCGAGGATCAGCCGCTATCCGCTAACGTGCTGGTCACCTGCCGTTTTGGTCGCTATCGTTAGCGACCCCCGCGCTGCTATCGATAGCGGCTCAAATGTAAGGGGTGCCCGCTACCAGTGCCGCTAACGTTAGCGGGCCTAACGACTCATGGCGAGGCTCGCACGACCCTGCCGCCTGCACAAGCAAGAGGAGCACCCCCGCCGGGGGTGCTCCTCTTGCTTGTGCAGGCTGAGCTAGCCCGATAGGGGTCCGCAGCGCGGTCACGGTGAGCCGCGCCAGGCGCAGAATTCGAGGGGTTCCGCAGGTGGCCCTCTATCGTCTAGCGACCTGGTCAGAGACGGTGCGGGCCGCTAGCGAGACCTCTAGCGGTAGAGGGTCTGGCCTCTAGCGCTAGAGGCCATGGGAGCCCCGGAGCCGGGACCTGTCTGGAACCTCCGAGGTAAACCCGCAACGACAGACAACGACCACCAACGACCGCCCTACCGCAGGTCAGTTGAGGTGAGCACCGCGCTGACCAGCCCCAAAAACCGGGCGGTCGAAACCCAGGGCAAGAAAAAGTAGGGAACATGATCATGCCCCCGACCTGCGCATACGGTGCGGAGCGGGGGCATTTTCGCGGCCTGGGCCCTTAGTGGGACCTCAGCGCGGCGGGTCCTGTGGCGGCGGGCGGAGTGCCTGACCGACGCGCGGCCGTAGGCTGCTCCCAGTTTGCGCAACCCCTCGGGTCTGCGTATCGGATCGTTTGGGGCCCGCCCATGCAGGCCTTTCTGACCGGGCCCTCCCTGGGCCCCTCTGGGCCCCCCGAGCGACCGACGACGACTCCACTCCACTTTCGCGCCGGCGCTCGGAGCACAGCGACAGCGGACTGGGCCCGGTACGCAGACAGCCCCTTTCGGAGGGTGACGGGCGCTTGGCGCGCTGGGACCCGGCTGTGCCACAAGCTCAGCCCGGTCACCTTGCGCACTGCCAGGACTACATCCATCTCGCGGGGCCCGCAGTCGATGAGCACCACCTCTTGAGCAGCGTGTAGTTCGTTCGTGCCACGACCGGACGCCGCCTGCGTTCAGGCCAGGGCACGGAAGACGTACGCAGTCATGGGGGCGGTGACCGGCCCCGCGCCCAGACGGGCCGTCATCTCTTCGATGACGGTGTCCCGGACAGCCGGCCCGTCGCCGCGCTCCTCAATGACTGCGCGCACCGGTGTCCCGGTGAGGTACCCGGTGGCAAGGTCGGCCGTCGACGCGGCCCGGCCCTGAAGCGTCAGCTCCTGCTCGTCCTCGACGGTGAACCCGGCGGCCGCCAGATCAGTGGCCACGACAGCGGGGTCGGTGTAACCGTGCGGAACCGTCTGGAAGAAGCGTGGTGGGTCGACCGGGAAGGCCCGCTCCAGCCCGGCCTGCAGCGCGACTTCGAAGGCGTGCGTCCCCAGCGGGCCCCAGGTGTTGAACAGGAACCGGCCGCCCGGGGCCAGCACCCGGTGGATCTCGGTGAAGGCCTCGATGCGGTCGGGAAAGAGCATCACGCCGAACTGGCAGATCACCGGATCGAAACCTCCGGCAGGGAACGGCAGCCGCTGCGCGTCGGCCTACTGCCACACCGCGCCAGGGGCCTGGGCCGACCCGAAAGACACCATGGCCCCGTTCAGGTCGGTGGCCGTCACCTCGGCCGAGGGCGCCGCTGCGAGCAGGCCCGCTGTCAACACACCGGTTCCCGCGGCGAGTTCGAGGATTCGCCGAGGGTGGAGTGCCGCCGCCCGGGCAGACAGGTCCTTGGCGAAGGCCGGAAGACCACCGGCACGAGGTGCTGCTCATAGGCCAACGGCATGGATTCGGACCAAAGCCGGTCGGCATTGATTCCTGTCATCCTCATGAGGGTAGCGCCGCGTCAGGAATCCCCTTCTCTCGACGTCGCCCTTCCTGCCGTCCTGCCGGCTGATCTTCTGGGCTGGACTGGGGTCGAAGTCTTGCTCTACGGTTCGCGAATGGCGATTCTGCAGGCCCTGACGAACCAGGGACGCGTAGTGGGCGGCCACTTGGCGAGCGGCAGCGTTCTCTCAGGCCACGGCGGACTCACCATCCAGCACCCACGCAACCCATTCAAGCGGCCCAAGCTCAACGCCGAGACGGTGCTCGAGTGGGAGGAACTGTCGACCGATACAGGGGTCGCCGGCGTCATGGGCCAGGCTGCCGCAAAGGCGGCTTTGCCCGGGGTGATCGGTAAGGCTGTGGGTGCGGGCCTCGGGGCTGCGATGAAGTCCGGGCACACCGTCCGCGTGAACTGGGCCGACGGCAAGCAGTCAGTCATCGAGTTGCCGGAGAAGCTGTTCATGATCTTCTCCGTATTGCTCGAGGACCGGAAGGTCGTAACCGATACCTCCGCGCAGGCCGAGTCTTCGGAGCCCCTCCCGGCGCAGCCTGGCGTGACCGAGAAAATTCTGGACCTCGCTTCCTCGGTGGTGCAGCGAGGCAGGCATGGGGCACCGGCCGAGGCCGAAGCTCAGCCGGATGTTGTCGAGCAGATCGAGAAGCTCGCGTCGCTCCATGATGCCGGCATCCTCACGGACGAGGAGTTCGCGGAGAAGAAGGCTCAGCTGCTCGAGCGCCTCTGAAATTTGAGACGGCCACTCGACGCCTGGCCTTGGGCCGACGCGCGTGATCCAAACCTTCGGCGTGGTACTGCGCCGGTTCGCGTGGATATTCGACGAGGCGCGTGGCCGAGTCCCCTGAGCAGATCCGGGCGGATGCACAACGGCCACCACCTGTGGAGCTCAGTGAGGCAGGAGTCCTTTCCTCTGCGCCACCGATGAGTTCCGTCGGCTGCGCCGGTCTACCCCGGCGTACGTCATCGGACCTCGGACCTCAGGAGCCCACCATGACCACCACTCCCGCGCACGCCGGTCGCATGTTGTTCGTGAACATGCCTGTGGCGGACCTCGAGCGTAGTAAGGCGTTCTTCGCGCGGCTCGGGTTCGGGTACGACCCGAGGTTCACCGGTGAGGGTGCCGCCTGTATGCCGGTCGGTGAGCAGGCCTTCGTCATGCTGCTCGATCACGAGACGTTCGCGCGGTTCTCGAAGCTGCCGATGGGCGATCCCGCCACGCACGCGCTGGCGCTGTACTGCTTCAGCGTGGAGAGCCGGGACGAGGTCGACACGGTGGTCGAGGCCGCGCTCGCCGCGGGGGGAACCGAGGCGGACGGGCCCGAGGACCACGGGTTCATGTACTCGCGCAGCTTCTTCGACCTCGACGGCCACGGCTGGCAGGTCATGTGGATGGATCCGGCGAGCATGTCGGACGCCTCGGCGTCCTCCGCCCCCGCGACGGCGTGAGCGGCTCCTGCTCAACACGCCCGGCACCGGCGGGACGCAGCTCGCCGGTGCCGGGCCAGGCCGGGCAGGGGCCTCAGGAGTCATAGGCGATCTTGAGGTCGGTGGCGTAGGAGGGCTTCTCGGCGGTGGCGCCGCTGCCCTGGCCGATCAGCCGGCTGATCCCGTCGAACAGGGAGTACCGGAAGCTGAAGCCGAGGTTGGCCGTGCCGGTCCTGCCGCCGACCTTGACGCGGAACGTGCAGTTTCCGAACAGCGTGTAGTTCTTGTTCCGCCGGTTGTTGGGGACCGACGAGTGCCAGAAGTAGTTGACGGCGACGTTGGTGTGCTTGTCGTGGTACGGCAGTTGCATGCGGCCGACGGTCCCGCCCATGTTCACCTGGCCGGTGAACGTGCCGTTGGCGTCCGTCTTCTTGTAGAACGGCGACGAGACCTTGAAGTGAACTTGTCCTGCTGCGTTCCGGCGTGAGCGGGAACGGCCCCCAGGGCGAGAACCGCGGCAAAGGCGCCGGAGCCGACCGCCGCGATCCTTTTCGTGGATGCCCAAGACACGAGAATCCTCTCCAGAGCGCGCGGTAGAAGAGACCACGCCGCTGCCACGCGTGCCGCTAGGAGAGATCCGGTCGATAACCGAGGCGGTGTCAGGAATCGAACCTGATGTTCAGGTCAGATGAAAAGCCGGGCTCGTCGTTCCCCTCGGACGAGCGTCGTGCTCCGGTCTCGGGCCGGACCGACACGGCGCGCCAGCTGAACTCGTCCTGTTCGGCCTGCTCGGCCGTGAAAGTGACGGGCTGGCCGACGGTGAGCTCGCGACAGCCCTCGGCCTCAATGGCCGAATAGTGTGCCCACACCCTGTCCGGGAGGGCATCGGAAGCGAGAACTCCCCAGCCTTCCTCGCCGTGCCACTCGAGCACGCGCCCGGAAAACGTCCCGGCGGACGTGGTGTCGGACACTTCCCGCTCCCCCTTTGAAGCTTCGGTAATGCGCTGTTCCGCGCGAATACGTGATCTTCAATTCTCAGCCCATGCTCTTCGCCCCGTCCAGCGACTCGCGGATGATGTCGGCGTGGCCGGCGTGCTGGGCGGTTTCGGCGACGATGTGGAGGAGGACGCGGCGGGCCGACCAGTGGGTGTCGGGCTCGAACCAGGGGGCCTTGGGGAGGGGCTGGGCGGCGTCGAGGTCGGGGAGGGTGGCGAGCAGGGAGTCGGTGTGGGCCGCCACGTCCGCGTACGTGGCCAGCACGCCTTCCAGGGTCTCGCCCGGCAGCATGCGGAACTCGTCGGCGCGGCGGGCCCAGTCCTCCTCGGTCATGGCGGTGAAGTCGCCCATCGCGGACGGGCCCTCGACGATGAAGGCGGTCCAGTTCCGCTCCACCGCGGCGACGTGCTTGATCAGGCCGCCCAGACACAGCTCGCTCTTCGTCGTGCGCAGGCCCGCCTCTTCGTCGGTCAGGCCCCGCGTCGTCCCGCGCAGCAGCTCCCGGTGCTTGGTCAGCAGCGCCAGCACGTCGGCGCGCTCACCGGTGAGGGAGGAGGAGGCAGTCATGGGGCGCCTTCTTTCTTTGTCCCTGGTCTCCCTGGTTCGGGCGACCGCGTAAGAAGAAGGTAGAGCCCATGTGGGTCAGATTCTGGCCTAGATGACCCGTCCTGGATGTGTCTGGACGGAAGAAGGGCCCCGGTGTGGTGACCGGGGCCCCTCCGTCGTACGTCTCTCAGCCCGTCACGGTCAGCCGCACTGGCACGGGGCGCCCGACTGGCACCCGCAGCCGCAGCCCGAGCCGCAACCGCAGGCGGCCACCAGCGGGAGGCTCCTCGGCTCCGCCGACTGCTCGGACTCGCGCTGCCGCGCGGGGTCGGGTGTGGTGCTGGGGGATTCGGCCATGGGTCCCTCCTCGACACTGGGCATGGATGCATGCACGCCCTCACCCATTCCATGCCCCTTCCGCCGGGCGCATCAACGGCGCACAGGGGCGACCCCGCCACTATCGCGCGAGCCCCCGAGGGCCGGCGGCCTACGCTCCCTCCGCCCCCGTCACCGGCTGGATGTCCGGCTGGAGTTCGTCCGCGTGTTCGCCCGTCACCAGGTAGACCACCCGCTTGGCGACGGCCACCGCGTGGTCGGCGTACCGCTCGTAGTAACGGCCCAGCAGCGTGACGTCCACGGCCGTCTCGATGCCGTGCTTCCAGCGGTCGTCGATCAGGTGCTGGAAGAGCGTGCGGTGCAGCAGGTCCATGTCGTCGTCGTCCTGCTCCAGCTGGAGCGCCAGGTCGACGTCCTTGGTCACCAGGACCTCTGCCGCCTTCGCCATCAGCCGCTGCGCCAGCTGCCCCATCTCCAAAATCGTGGCGTGCAGGTCGTGCGGGACCGCCCGGTCCGGGAAGCGCAGCCGGGCCAGCTTCGCCACGTGCTGCGCCAGATCGCCGGAGCGCTCCAGGTCGGCGGACATGCGCAGGGACGTCACGACGATCCGCAGATCAGTCGCCACCGGCTGCTGCCGCGCCAGCAGGGCGATCGCCCGGGCCTCCAGGTCGTGCTGGAGCTCGTCGACCTTCCGGTCGCCCTCGATCACGCTCTCCGCCAGCTTCAGGTCGGCGTCGAGGATGGCGGTCGTGGCGCGCCCGATCGCCGAGCCGACCAGCCGGGCCATCTCCACCAGACCGTCGCCGATCGAGTCCAGTTCCTCGTGGTACGCGTCCCGCATCTTCGGTTCCCTCTCGTACGTCGTCCTACGGGGTTCCGGGGCCGTCGCCTCACCCGCGCGACCCGTGGTGAAGCCGGCGGTGTGAAGCCGACGTGCGAACCCCACGCTCCCAAAGTTCCGTCCCGTACGCGTCCGTTTCCGCCCTCCCAAGTGAACCGGCACCAGCCCCCAGGTGAACTCTGGGCGACGAGTGTCCGAGGTCGCACCCGGACGGCTGGGGGCATGTCGTACCCCATGCATAACCTGGAGGCATGGACGTGAACGCGGCGGTCGCCGCAGCTGCGGCGATCGCCGGGACGGTCACCGGCGTCATCGCCATGCTGGCGTTTCGCTGGAGCGAACGCGACCAGAAACGGCCGACCAGGACCTCCCTGCACACCGACCCCATGCTCCCGCCCGGCGTGGACACCGTCCTCTCCGTGCTCCGCTCCTCGGCCGTCGTCCTCGACGAGGCCGACGCCGTCGTCAAGGCCAGCTCCGCCGCGTACGCCCTCGGGCTCGTCCGGGGCGGCCGGCTCGCCGTCGAGCCCATGCTGCAGATGGCCCGGGACACCCGGCGCGACGGGGAGATACGCCAGGTCGAGCTGGACCTGCCCCGGCGCGGCACCGGACGCGGCGAGGCCCTCGCCGTCTCCGCGCGCGTGGCGCCCCTCGGCTCGCGGCTGGTGCTGCTCCTCGTCGAGGACCTCACCGAGGCCCGCCGGATCGAGGCGGTACGACGTGACTTCGTGGCCAACGTCAGCCATGAGCTGAAGACACCGGTCGGCGCGCTCTCCCTGCTCTCCGAGGCCGTCATGGACGCCTCCGACGACCCCGAGGCCGTCCAGCGCTTCGCCGGCCGCATGCAGATCGAGGCGACCCGGCTGACCAACCTGGTGCAGGAACTCATCGACCTCTCGCGCGTGCAGAACGACGATCCGCTGGAGGACGCCGAGCCGGTCCGCGTCGACGAACTCGTCGCCGAGGCCGTCGACCGCTGCCGCCACCAGGCAGGCACGAAGCAGATCACCATGGCTACGAATACGGGGGCGCCCGAAGGGCTCGAGCAGGGTGGTGGTGGGCGACAGGTGGGCCCCGCCGACCTGCATGTCTGGGGCAACCGCGGGCAACTCGCCGCCGCCCTCGGCAACCTCGTCGAGAACGCCGTGAACTACTCGCCCGCCCGCACCCGCGTCGGCATCGCCGCCCGCCGGGTCACCGCACCGGGCGGGGACCTCATCGAGATAGCCGTCACCGACCAGGGCATCGGCATATCCGAGAAGGACAAGGAACGCGTCTTCGAGCGGTTCTACCGCGTCGACCCCGCCCGCTCCCGCGCCACCGGCGGAACCGGCCTGGGGCTCGCGATCGTCAAACACGTGGCCGCCTCGCACGGCGGGGAGGTCACGGTGTGGAGCGCCGAGGGCCAGGGCTCCACGTTCACCCTGAGGCTGCCGGAGGCGGGCGCCGCCCGTGACCGCGCCGCCCAGCGACACACCGGCCCGGGCGACGAGGCCGAGGCGGCCGACGGAGCCGACGGCCACGCCGGATCATCGTGGTCCTCGCCTTCTCCAGCCGCTTCACCTTCTTCGCCCGCTGCACCCTCATCCCCGTACGCATCGCTTCCCGCCCCGGAGGTCCTTCCGTGACCCGAGTGCTCGTCGTCGAGGACGAGGAGTCCTTCTCCGACGCCCTGTCCTACATGCTCCGCAAGGAGGGCTTCGAGGTCGCGGTCGCCGCGACCGGCCCGGACGGACTCGACGAGTTCGAGCGCAACGGCGCCGACCTCGTCCTCCTCGACCTGATGCTGCCGGGGCTGCCCGGCACGGAGGTGTGCCGCCAGCTGCGCGGCCGCTCCAACGTCCCGGTCATCATGGTGACCGCCAAGGACAGCGAGATCGACAAGGTCGTCGGCCTGGAGATAGGCGCCGACGACTACGTCACCAAGCCCTTCTCCTCCCGCGAGCTGGTCGCCCGCATCCGGGCCGTCCTACGGCGCCGGGGCGAGCCGGAGGAGGTCACGCCGGCCGCGCTGGAGGCCGGCCCGGTCCGCATGGACGTCGACCGGCACGTGGTGACGGTGTCCGGCTCCAAGATCGACCTCCCGCTGAAGGAGTTCGACCTCCTGGAGATGTTGCTGCGCAACGCCGGCCGCGTCCTGACACGCATGCAGCTCATCGACCGCGTCTGGGGCGCCGACTACGTGGGCGACACCAAGACCCTCGACGTCCACGTCAAGCGTCTCCGCGCCAAGATCGAGCCCGACCCGGGAGCACCGCGCTTCCTGGTCACGGTCCGCGGCCTGGGCTACAAGTTCGAGCCGTAGAGCGCCCCGAAGGAGCGCGGGGAACTGCGCGACCAGCCAGAACCCTGCCGCGGTCGCACGACGACAGAAGCTCTACGAACAAAGGGCGGCGCCTCTCACCAGAGAGGCGCCGCCCTTTGTCAGATACCGCTGCTTACCGCACTCACTGCCCCGCGGCGGACTGCGAAGCCGAGTCACTCGGAGTGACCCCGTTCGCCCCGCTCGACTGCGAAGCACTCCCACTCGGAGTACCGCTCGCCTTGCCCTTGGGCGCCTTGTTCCCCGGCTTACCCGAGGCCGTGGCCGTAGCCGTAGCCGTCGTGCCCGCCGCAGGCGACCCCGTGGCCGGGCTCGACGGAATCTGGCTCGGTCCCCAGTCGGTGAAGTAGCTGCTCGCGGGCACCACGAACGCCCGCAGACCCACCGTGCCGGCCTTGTCGAAGGTGAACGTGATCTTCTGGGCGTTGCCGTCCTGTACGGCCTCACGCCCGCTCGGCAGCACCGCGGACGCGTTCCCCTTGCCGCCGAGGATCAGCGAGCTGTGCGCGGCGATCGTCAGGCTCTGCCCCTTGGCGGGCTTCAGCTGGGCGGACGTACCGCTGCCGTCGACGGTGATCGACTGCAGGGTCTCGGGCGTGCTGCCCTGGTTGAACAGAGTGCCGGAGATCACGGCCGGGCCGGTGGACTTCAGGTCGGGCTGGGTGATGACCAGCGCGTTCTGGATCTTGATGTTCCCTACGGTGGTCGCGGCGTTGTCGGGCTTGATCTCCAGGGTCTGCGAGTTGTTGCCGGCGCCGCAGGCGGCGAGCGAGGCGATCGAGAAGACGATGGCGGAAGCGGCGAGGGCGCCGCGTCGAAGGCTGCTGCTCACGGCGGCGGCAACTCCTTGAACGCATGGGCGGCTCCCTATAAAGCCACCCTGAGTGTCTGTCGGCGACCTCAGGTTACCGAGCGCTCCCCGTGCGTCCGCACCCGACCCTCCCCCAACGCCGGTCACTCCCTCCGGGCGGCGGTACCTGATCCGTACCGTGGGGAGTCTCGCCCCCGCCGCCCCTTCCCTTCCCGTCCCTGGGGGCAGGCCCCCAGGGACGCTCGCGCAGTTCCCCGCGCCCCTTGGGCGCGCCCCGTTCGCGCCGTCTTGGCCTGCGGGTGCCTGGTGACCGGCCGCGCAGTTCCCCGCGCTCCTGAAGGGGGCCCGTCGGCTTCGCTTCCGTGCGGTTCCGGATTGGCGGGGTGCTCGTACGGCATTCACATAACGCGCTCGCAAGAGCGTCGTCCGGATGCGCGCAACAGCCTCGGCGAATTTTCCGTGAAGGAATGCGCGGGCACCCCGGATATTGATCATCGGTCGCCCATCCGGCCCCCCGTGATCAATTCCGGATTCGTCTCGTATCCGGCTCGGACCACCGAACGGAGTAGCGGAAGTCGTACGCTTGGAACCGGACATATAGGGACGTTTGCCCGCTTGGGAGCGGTTCCGGAGGCCTGTGACGAGCCTGTTTCACTGCGTCCGGAGAGCCCCTCCGACCTGCGAATACCCGCCCCCGCGCGGCCTCCGCAGCACGTTCCTGTCGTTGTTGTCAAGCCCCGAGATATGCCCTGACCTGCGAAAACGCCATTCAGAACCGCTGGTTTCCGTGTTACCCTGGATAGCCACGGAAGGGGTACCTGTCACATGACGTTCAAGGTTGGCGACACCGTGGTCTATCCCCATCACGGGGCCGCGCTGATCGAGGCCATCGAAACTCGTCAGATCAAAGGCGTGGACAAGACCTACTTGGTGCTGAAGGTCGCCCAGGGTGACCTGACGGTGCGCGTGCCGGCGGACAATGCGGAGTTCGTGGGTGTGCGTGATGTGGTCGGTCAGGACGGACTCGACCGGGTCTTCGAGGTGTTGCGCGCGCCGTACGCCGAGGAGCCCACGAACTGGTCGCGCCGCTACAAGGCAAACCTGGAGAAGCTCGCCTCCGGCGATGTCATCAAGGTCGCGGAAGTCGTCCGTGACCTGTGGCGTCGTGAGCGCGAGCGCGGACTCTCCGCCGGTGAGAAGCGCATGCTCGCCAAGGCCCGCCAGATCCTGGTGAGCGAGCTGGCTCTCGCGGAGAACACCAACGAGGACAAGGCCGAGGCCCTCCTCGACGAGGTGCTCGCCTCCTGACGCACGGCGGACGGCGGCCTGGCAGCAGGCAGCAGCCGGTGTGCTCAGCACGCTCAGCACGATGAGAATGCCGCGGTGCCCGATGACACTGACCCTGTCGCCGGGCGCTGCGGCATATCCGTGTCCGGAACACCCCGCAGGCCGACGAACCACCTGGCGCACACCTCGGGAAAATCCCCCCGATACTTGACGTGCCGGGCCCGGGCAGAGGGCTTGACCAGGGTCACGGAAGGGTCCGGTCAAGGCGTCGCGCCCGGCACTCCTCCAGGCCATACCCACCTGGGTCGAGCACACAAACCTGACAGGAACCGATGTCTGACGATTCGCGCCCTTCGCCCGCGCAAGTCCGCGCCGAGACCGGCCCGCACACCGGCGTCGCCGCCGTGATCCCCGCCGCCGGCCGGGGCGTACGCCTCGGGCCGGGTGCCCCCAAGGCGCTCCGCACGCTGAACGGCACCCCCATGCTGATCCACGCGGTCCGCGCCCTCGCCGCCTCCCGGCACGTCACCCTCGTCGTCGTCGTCGCCCCGCCCGACGGCGCCCCCGAGGTCAAGTCCCTGCTCGACGCGCACGCGCTGCCTGGGGGCACCCCCAGCGGAAGCTGGGGGAGCACGGACTTCCTCGTCGTCCCCGGCGGCGAGTCCCGCCAGGAGTCGGTGAAGCTGGGCCTGGACGCACTGCCCCCCGGCCACGATGTCGTCCTCGTCCACGACGCGGCCCGGCCCCTCGTCCCCGTCGACACCGTCGACGCCGTCATCGAGGCCGTCCGCGACGGCGCGCGCGCCGTCGTCCCCGCCCTGCCGCTCGCCGACACCGTCAAGGAAGTCGAGCCCGCCGCGACCCCCGGCGACCCCGAGCCCGTCGTGGCCACCCCCGCGCGGGCCCGGCTGCGCGCCGTACAGACCCCCCAGGGCTTCGACCGGGACACCCTCGTCCGCGCCCACGAGACCGTCACCGACGACGTCACCGACGACGCGAGCATGGTCGAACAGCTCGGCCTCCAGGTCGTGACCGTCCCCGGCCACGAAGAGGCCTTCAAGGTGACCCGCCCCCTCGACCTCGTCCTCGCCGAGGCCGTCCTCGCCCGCCGGAGGCTCAACGATGGCTTCTGACCACCCCGCCCCCGGTGCCCTTCCCCAGGTCGGCATCGGCACCGACATCCACGCCTTCGAGGACGGCCGCGAACTGTGGTGCGCCGGGCTGAAGTGGGAGGGCGAGGGCACCGGCCTGGCCGGGCACTCCGACGCCGACGTCGTCGCGCACGCCGCCTGCAACGCCCTCTTCTCCGCCGCCGGACTCGGCGACCTCGGACAGCACTTCGGCACCGGCCGCCCCGAGTGGTCCGGCGCCTCCGGGGTCACCCTGCTCACCGAGGCCGCCCGGATCGTGCGCGAGGCGGGGTTCGTCATCGGCAACGTCGCCGTCCAGGTCGTCGGCCCCCGCCCGAAGATCGGCAAGCGGCGCGAGGAGGCGCAGAAGATCCTCTCCGAGGCGGCCGGCGCCCCCGTCTCCGTCTCCGGCGCCACCACCGACGGACTCGGATTCCCCGGCCGGGACGAAGGCCTGATGGCCGTCGCCACCGCCCTGGTCGCCCGCGCGGGCTGAGAAGAGGGAGAGCCGAGAAGCGGACCCCACCGGTCCGGGAAGCGGGACGAGAAACGCCGCCGGGGAACTCGTACGACCGGTGCATTCCACTGCCCCCGGCCCACTACCCTGGACTGGTGACTATTCGCCTGTACGACACCAGCGCCCGGCAGATCCGTGACTTCTCCCCGCTCAAGCCGGGCTGCGTCTCGATCTACCTGTGTGGCGCCACCGTGCAGGCCGCACCGCACATCGGGCACATCCGTTCGGGCCTCAACTTCGACATCATGCGCCGCTGGTTCGCGTACCGCGGCTACGAGGTGACCTTCGTCCGGAACGTCACCGACATCGACGACAAGATCATCGCCAAGGCGGCCGACCAGGGCCGCCCCTGGTGGTCGCTCGGCTACGAGAACGAACGCGCCTTCGACGCCGGCTACACGGCGCTCGGCTGCCTGCCGCCGACGGTCGAGCCCCGCGCCACCGGCCATGTGCCGGAGATGATCGAGATGATGCGGGGCCTCATCGAGCGCGGGCACGCCTACGCGGCCGACGGCAACGTCTACTTCGACGTACGCTCCCTGCCCGGCTACCTCGAACTGTCCCGGCAGGAGTTGGACAACCTGCTCCAGCCGTCCGGCGAGGGCGAGACCGGCAAGCGGGACCCGCGCGACTTCGCCATGTGGAAGGCCGCCAAGCCCGGCGAGCCTACCTGGCCGACCCCGTGGGGCCCCGGCCGCCCCGGCTGGCACCTGGAGTGCTCGGCGATGGCCCACAAGTACCTGGGCACCGCCTTCGACATCCACGGCGGGGGCATCGACCTGATCTTCCCGCACCACGAGAACGAGATCGCCCAGGCCAAGGCCTACGGCGACGAGTTCGCCCGGTACTGGGTGCACAACGCCTGGGTGACGATCTCAGGCGAGAAGATGGCCAAGTCGCTCGGCAACAGTGTGCTCGTCTCCGAGATGGTCAAGCGGTGGCGCCCCATCGTGCTCCGCTACTACCTCGGCACCCCGCACTACCGCTCGATGATCGAGTACAGCGAGGAGGCGCTGCGCGAGGCCGAGTCGGCGTTCGCGCGGATCGAGGGCTTCATCCAGCGCGTCATCGAGAAGGCCGGGGGAGTGGTCGAACCGGCCGCCGACGTACCGCCCGCCTTCGCCGAGGCGATGGACGACGACCTGGGCGTCCCGCAGGCCCTCGCCGTCATCCACACCACCGTCCGGCAGGGCAACAGCGCGCTGGCCGCCGACGACAAGGAAGCCGCCGTAGAACGCCTCGCGGAGGTCCGGGCCATGCTCGGCGTCCTCGGTCTCGACCCGCTCGACCCGCACTGGGCCGGCGAGACCGACCGCGGGGAAGACCTGCACGGCGTCGTCGACAGCCTCGTACGCCTCGTCCTCGACCAGCGCGAGTCCGCCCGCGCCCGCAAGGACTGGGCCACCGCCGACGCCATCCGCGACCAGCTGAACCAGTCCGGCCTCCTCATCGAGGACGGCCCCCAGGGCCCCCGCTGGACCCTCGGCCCGCGCTAGCCCGCCGCCGTCCTCCACCATCCGCAACCTTGATCGATTGTGCCGCCCGGCCCCCCGGGCGGCACACTGCATAGACGCACGTACGACAATCGCGTACGGCAACCCGTACACCGCGTACGCCCACCGCGTACGGCACCTCACGACAGACAGGTAGGTCATGGCCGCGAACAACCGCCGCATGTCCGGCAAGAAGGGCGCGCAGGTCGGCAGTGGCGGCCAGCGGCGCAAGGGCCTGGAGGGCCGGGGCCCGACCCCGCCGGCCGAGATGCGCAAGGGCCACAAGAAGAACCGCGTCGCCAACGCCAAGGCCAAGCAGAGCGCCCGCCGTCCCGCACCCCGTGGCCGCGGCGGCAGGTCGGCGTCCGAACTCGTCGTCGGCCGCAACCCCGTCGTCGAGGCGCTGCGCGAGGGCGTGCCCGCGTCCACGCTCTACGTCCAGCAGTTCATCGACAACGACGAGCGTGTCCGCGAGGCCCTCCAGCTCGCCGCCGAGCGCGGCGGCATCAACCTCATGGAGGCCCCGCGCCCCGAGCTGGACCGCATGACCAACGGGCTCAACCACCAGGGCCTGGTCCTCCAGGTCCCGCCCTACGAGTACGCGCACCCCGAGGACCTCACCGAGGCGGCCTACGACGAGAGCGCCGACCCGCTGATCGTCGCCCTCGACGGCGTCACCGACCCGCGCAACCTCGGCGCGGTCGTCCGCTCGGTCTCCGCCTTCGGCGGCCACGGCGTCGTCGTCCCCGAGCGCCGCTCGGCCGGCATGACCGCCGGTGCCTGGAAGACCTCCGCCGGTACGGCGGCCCGTACGCCGGTCGCCCGCGCCACCAACCTGACCCGGACCCTGGAGTCGTACCAGAAGGCCGGTCTCACGGTCGTCGGCCTCGCCGCCGACGGCGAGCTGGAACTCGGCGACCTGGACGCGCTGGCCGGACCGGTCGTCATCGTCGTCGGCAGCGAGGGCAAGGGCCTGTCCCGCCTGGTCGGCGAGACCTGCGACCACCGCGTCCGCATCCCGATGCCGGGCGGCGCCGAGTCCCTCAACGCGGGCGTCGCGGCGGGCATCGTGCTCTACGAAGCGGCCCGCAGGCGGGGCTGAACACCTGTCCGTCGGTTCACCCGCCCGGGGGAATTCCGGGGGCCATACGGCGTCCATTCGGGCCTCCGGGCGGGTTTGACGGGGTCCGGACACATCCGGGCGGTCAAGGCAGTGTCCTAACACCACGTCACTCGGTTAGATGAGTGTGGACACCAGAACACCCCGCACACCCACGGGGGACCGCTCCTCGGGATTCCAGTCCGGTCCCGACGAAGCTCCCGCGCTGAGCATGGTGAAGGTGCCGAGCGATCCGGCGCAGGTCATCGTCAATCACGCCAGCTTCCGCGTACAGCTGGGCGCGTCGGCGAAACGCAACCAGTCCCCGCGGATCGCCCGCCACCTCAGCGCCACCCCGACCACCGCCCGCACGCCCGCCGGCGGCACCGCGGGCCGCGCGGGCGCCACCACCGGCCGCCGCCGACCCGTCGTCTGGAGCGGCAAGTCCGCGCCCGACGACACCGGCGCCCACCGCCTCCTCCAGGCCGTCCGGGGCAGCAGCGTCCGACACACCGACGAACCCCTCACCGAGCCCGGTGCCACGCAGGTCATCCCACGCGTCACCCCCGGCTACGCCGGCACCGGCAGCTACGCCGAGACGTACGACGCCCTCGACCAGACCGTCGAGTCCCCCGTCGTCGGCCACCAGCGCACGTCCCCCGACGACGGCACCCGCCTGCTCCCCCACATGCGCCAGGCGGGCAGCGCCTACGACGAACCGGCCTACACCGAACCGGGGTACGCCGAACCGGGTTACGCGGGCGCCGGCTTCGAGGACGACCACAGGGACGCCGACGACGACTACGCGCGCTCCCCCAAGCGCCACGGCGACGACCCCGCCCGGCACGCGTACTACCCGGGCCGCCGCATGAACCTCGGCGTCGTCCTGCTCCCGCTGCGCATCTTCCTCGGCTTCATCTCCATCTACGCCGGCATGGGCAAGCTGTGCGACCCCGTCTACTTCGACGGCGGCAAGCGCGGCTCCATGGTCAAGTGGCTCAACACCCTGCACCCCTGGGAAGTCGCCGAGCCGCTGCGCCAGTTCGCCCTGCACCACCCGGTCGGCTCCGGGCTCGTCATCGCCTTCGCCCAGGTCGTCGTCGGTGTCCTGACCATCCTCGGCTGCTGGCAGCGCGTGGGCGCGGTCCTCGGCGGGCTGCTCTCCGCCGCGCTGATCGTCACCGTCAGCTGGAAGACCGTCCCGGCGTACGACGCGCCCGACATCATCTACCTGGCCGCCTGGTCCCCGTTGATCATCGCCGGCGCCCCCGTCTACTCCATCGACGGGCGCCTCGCGGGCGGTGCCTGGCGCACGCTCGGGCCCCGCGCCGACATCTGGGACCTGCGCCGGTACGTCCTGCGGCGCGGCGCCCTCGTCACCGCCGTCACGGTCGGGCTCACCCTGCTGGTCGGCTCGCTGCTGGGCAGCGCGGTCCGCGACTCGGGGCGTGTGGTCGTGCCCGGTCCCGGCGAGGCGCCCCGCAACAACCTCCCGGGTTCACCGCTCCCCGGTGACCCCGCCACCACACCGCGCAAGAAGACGCCGCCGTCCACGACGCCGTCCCACGGCGCCACGACCGGCGCGAGCCCCTCCGGGGCGGCTACGACTCCGGGTACGGCCCGCGGCACGGGCGGTACGACGACCACGCCCAGCTCGACCCAGGGCACGACCGGCCGCACCCCGCCCCGCCGCTCCTCCCCCACAGGCGGCGCCCCCAGCACCACGGCCGGCCCCACCAGCTCCGGCTCCTCCAGCGGCGGCAGCACGTCCACAGGCGGCACGGGCACCTCCGGCGGTAACACCTCCACCGGCCAGCCGGGCCTGGTGGGCGGCCTCCTCGGCTGACCCCCCCCACGAAGGGACCGCACCTCACAAGGTGCGGTCCCTTCGTGCGCCGACCGGGGTGCACTCCCCGGTGCCGACAGGTTGCCGCCCGCGCCCACCCGTGCCGCCCTGTGGCCCGCCTGCCCGCGGCTTGGGCGGAGGCGGGGAGCAGGAGGCCGACGGGCGGCTGAGGGGGGACGCGGGAGGCTGGCCCGCGGTTGGGCGGGGCAGGCGGGTGCGTCGCGCGCAGGAGGCGGAGCTGATCCGGCGCACGGCAAGTGACCCCACCCAGGGGCGCGGGGAACTGCGCGACGGGCCGATACGTGCCGGCACTCGGGACTCCGGGGCGCGGGGAACTGCGCGACACGCCACGACGTGCCCGCACTTGGCAGCGCAGCCGTACCCGCGCCCGCGGAACTGTCAGCGACGCCCCGTGGACAGTTCCTTCGCCGCCTCCGTCAGATCCTTCGCCGTGTCGATGGCCCGCCAGTACGACCCCTGCGGAATCGGGAACCCGGCGAGTTGCCGCTCACGGGCCAGCCGGGGGAACGTGGTCCGCTCGTGATCCCCCCGCTCCGGCAGCATCCCGGCGAACTCCGCGGAGAACACGTACACCCCCGCGTTGATCTCGAACGTGGACGGCGGCGCCTCGATGAAGTCGGTGATGTGCCCGAACCCGTCCGTCTGCACGGCCCCCCAGGGAATCCGCGGACGGGCCAGCGCGAGCGTCGCGACGGCGTCCCGCTCGGTGTGGAAGTCGGCCATGTCCCGCAGCGAGAAGCGGGTCCAGATGTCGCCGTTGGTGGCGTACCAGGGCTGCTCGGGTCGGGGCAGGTGCGCGGCGGCGTACTTCAGGCCGCCACCGCGGCCCAGCGGCTCGGTCTCCACGACGGTCGTGACCGAGAGGGGCAGCTCCGCGGAGTCCAGCCACTTCTGCAGGACCTCGGCGAGGTGGCCGCAGGAGACCACCACGTCCGTCACGCCCTCCTCGGCGAGCCAGACGAGCTGATGGCCGATGATCGGGGTGCCCGTGCCGGGGATCTCGACCATCGGCTTGGGCCGGTCGTCGGTGTACGGACGAAGCCGTGAGCCCTGGCCACCGGCCAGGACCACGGCTTGAGTGGGGCGCGACGCGGCGTTCGGATGGGTCATGGACCGCACTGTACGTGGCGCCCCGCACGCTCCGGCCGCCGACGGCGTCCTCTTAAGGAGCCGTTACCGACTTCCGAACGCGGTTTCAGCTGTGCGCGGCCAGCACCCCGGACGCGAACGACGTGTCGCACACCGGGCGGGCGTAGGACTGGGCGCGCGAGGCGCCGTAGATCCGCACCGCGGCCTTGCCCAGCGAGCGGGCGATCGACGAGCAGTGCTTCGCCAGCCCCGGGTGCCCGTTGACGGCCTGCTGGAGGTGGGTCAGGACCACCCCCGGGTTCTTGTCCTGCAGCTCGGTCATCAGCCGGTCGCGCAGCACGTCCTGCGCGGGGCGGGACACCGGGTGCGAGGAGACCTCCGCCGAGGAGACGTCCGAGGCGGTCAGCACCGAGCTGCCGGGGCTCCCCGTCCAGTTGACCCGCGTGACGGCGAGGGTCCCGGAGAGCACCAGGACGACGGGCAGTACGAAGGCGAGAGTGCGGCCGATCCGGCGGGCAGGGCCGCCCCGGTGGCCACGTCGCGTCTGAGGGGTGGTGGAGTGCTTCACGCACGGGAGCGTAGCGCGTGGTAATGATTTGGCGACATTTGGTCACCGGTTCGGGGGACGAAGTGGTGCCCTTTTGGTGATGACGGGTTGACGCACGCTGCTCGAAATGCACCCGCTTGCCGGGGTATTCACGCGTAACGCGGAGGGCCCCGCAGCGAACTGCGGGGCCCTTGACGTCAACCTGGGCGTTTTCACCCGAGACGAGGGTTTCGCTCGGCGGCGTCAGCCGTCAGTCGGAGAGGCGCTCACCCGTGGACGTGGAGAACACGTGGGTTTCGCCCGGCCGCGGCACGACGTGCAGCTGCGCGCCCTTCTCCGGCACCTGACGCCCGTTGACCCGGACGACCAGGTCCTTCGTCTCTCCGCCGACCTCGGCGGTGCCGTACACGTACCCGTCGGCGCCCAGCTCCTCGACGACGTTCACGGAGACGGCCAGACCGGCCGGCGCGTCCGCGGTGTCCTTCGACAGCGACGCGGCCGCCCCACCGTCGTGCTCGACCACGTCGAAGTGCTCGGGACGCACACCGACCGTGACCGTACGGTCACCCTTGTCGGCGGCGGCCTTCAGCGCCTCCCGGTTGACGGGCACCACGCTGTTGCCGAACTTCACACCACCGTCGGTGATCGGCACCTCGACCAGGTTCATGGCGGGGGAGCCGATGAACCCGGCGACGAACAGGTTGGCCGGACGGTCGTACATGTTGCGCGGCGAGTCGACCTGCTGGAGCAGGCCGTCCTTGAGGACGGCCACCCGGTCGCCCATCGTCATGGCCTCGACCTGGTCGTGGGTGACGTAGACCGTGGTGATGCCCAGACGGCGCTGCAGCGAGGCGATCTGCGTACGCGTGGACACACGGAGCTTGGCGTCCAGGTTGGACAGCGGCTCGTCCATGAGGAACACCTGCGGCTCACGCACGATCGCACGGCCCATCGCGACACGCTGGCGCTGACCACCGGAGAGCGCCTTCGGCTTGCGGTCCAGGTACTCGCTCAGGTCGAGGATCTTCGCGGCCTCCTCGACCTTCTGCCGGATCTCCGCCTTCGGCACACCGGCGATCTTGAGCGCGAAGCCCATGTTGTCGGCGACCGTCATGTGCGGGTACAGGGCGTAGTTCTGGAACACCATGGCGATGTCCCGGTCCTTGGGCGGCAGGTGCGTGACGTCGCGGTCACCGATGCGAATGGCGCCGCCGTTGACGTCTTCCAGCCCCGCGAGCATTCGCAGCGAGGTGGACTTTCCGCAACCCGACGGGCCGACCAGGACGAGGAACTCGCCGTCCTCGATCGCGATGTCGAGACCGTCGACGGCGGGCTTGTCGGAACCCGGGTAGATCCGGGTCGCCTTGTCGAACGTGACTGTGGCCATGGTGAATGGGCCCCCTTCTACCGGCAGGAACGTGCCGGACGATCCGTTGTAGGAAGGTGGTGTCTGGTGTAGTCCACCGGAGCGAACTGCCTCAGGACGCTACCTGCCGCCCCCCGCATCTGTCAGCACCCACAGCCCTGTGAACTTCACGGAAATTCTCGGCAGGGGCGGTTCGGGACCTGGGTACACTGCACAGGCACGTACGCGGCACGCGCGCGTGCATGCCTCCTTAGCTCAGCTGGTCAGAGCGCCGCTCTTGTAAAGCGAAGGTCGTCGGTTCGAATCCGACAGGGGGCTCCGGACACGCAGGGCCATCCGCACCGCACGGTGTGGGTGGCCCTCGTCGTTTGCGTCTGGGAGTCGATCCGGAGGGACACAGCACATGGCACCGCAGATCCTGCGCGCCGGGGACAGGGCGTCCGCGCCGTGGAAGAACGGGGGTGGGCTGACGGCGGAGGTCGCGGTTCGGCCGGTGGGGGCGGGGACGGGGGACTTCGGGTGGCGGGTCAGCGTCGCCGATGTGGCGGCCGGGGGGCCGTTCTCCGCGTTTCCGGGGGTGGAGAGGGTCATCACCCTCGTGGAGGGGGCGGGGATGGAGCTCGTCGTCGACGGGGTTCCGCACACCGTGGACGAGCCGTACGAGCCGTTCACCTTCTCCGGTGACGCGGTCACGGAGTGCCGGCTGTTGGGTGGGCCGATCGTGGACTTCAACGTGATGGTGCGGCGGGATGAGGTGGCCGCGACGGTCCGGGTGGTGCGATCGCGTACGGCGGTGCGGGCGGTAGCCGCGACGGATGTGCTGGTGGTCGTGCTGGACGGGTCGGCCGTGCTGGAGGGGGCCGGGGTCCGGCTCGGCCGCCTTGACGCGGTGCTGCTGCGGGACGGGGAGGGTGACGAACTCGGCGTGGAGGGGGTGCTGGCGATCGTGGAGCTGGAGGAGCGGGGCGGCACTCGGCCGGGGGTGGGTAGCGCGGCCCGGCGCTGACAGGTTGCCGTCCGCGCCGCCCTGCGGCACGCCTGCCCGCGGATTGCCCATGTGCCGGGCGCCGTTCCGGCGTACGAGGCGGCCGGCGCCCCCCCGTCGAGGGCGCCGGCCGCCTCGTTGCCGTAGGTCAGCTGGTTCGGAGCAGGGTGCGTAGGACCTCTCGTAGCACGCCCTCGGGGTCCGGGGCCGCCGATGAGGTGCGCCAGGCGATGAAGCCGTCGGGGCGGATGAGGACGGCGCCGTCGGCGGTGACGCCGTGGAGGCGGGCCCAGTCGGTGGTGTCGTCGTCGTAGGTGAGGTCCGCGTCGGCGCCGGGACCGATGCGGTACGCGTCGAGGGGGATGCCGTCGGCCTCGGCGATGCGGCGGGCCGCGGTGTGCCAGCCGGCGTCGTCGGGGGCGTCGGTGAGGAGGACGAGGGAGCGTTCGTACAGGTCGAGGGTGGAGAGGCGCTCGCCGGCGCGGCGGAGCCACAGGTGCGGGGCGCGGGTGCCGGGGCGGCCGGTGAGGTCGAGGGTGTCGGGGACGACGGGCTGGTCGGGGTCGCCGCCGAGGACCGCTCCGTGGGGGTAGTGGTAGCCGAGGACGACGTTGAGGATGCCGCCGCGTTTGGCGCCGCCGACGCCGGGGGCGGGGGCGAAGCCGGGGTGGGCGTGTTCGACGGAGCGGGCGGAGGCGCGGGCGCTGGTGGCGAGGGCGACGGGGCGGCGTTCGGTGTCGTAGGTGTCGAGGAGGCCGGGGCCGGCCCAGCCCTGGTGGACGGCGGCGAGTTTCCAGGCGAGGTTGTGGGCGTCCTGGATGCCGGTGTTGGAGCCGAAGGCGCCGGTGGGTGACATCTCGTGGGCGGAGTCGCCGGCGAGGAAGACGCGGCCGGCGGAGTAGGTGTCGGCGACGCGTTCGGCGGCGCGCCAGGACGCCATCCCGGTGATCTCGACGTCGAGGTCGGGGACGCCGACGGCGAGGGCGATGTGCCGTTGGAGGCGTTCCTCGGTGAACTCCTCCAGGGTTTCGCCGTGTTCGGGGTGCCAGGGGGCGTGGAAGACCCAGCGCTCCTTGTTGTCGACGGGGAGGAGGGCGCCGTCGGCCTCGGGGTTGGTGAGGTAGCAGCAGATGAAGCGGCGGTCGCCGACGACTTCGGCGAGACGGGCGGAACGGAACGTGACGCTGACGTTGGCGAAGAGGTCGCCGGGCCCGCTCTGGCCGATACCGAGGCGTTCGCGGACGGGGCTGCGGGGGCCGTCGGCGGCGACGAGGTGGTCGGCGTGGACAGTGAGGCGTTCGTCGGTGGTGCGGTCGCGGACGACGGCCGTCACTCCGTGGGCGTCCTGCTCGAAGGTCTCCAGTTCGTGGGAGTAGCGCAGGTCGCCGCCGAGTTCGCGGGCGGTGTCGAGGAGGACGGGTTCGAGGTCGTTCTGGCTGCACAGGCACCAGGCTGTGGGGCTGAACCGGGCGAGTCCGCCGCCGGGGTCGATCTCCTTGAACAGCCATTCGCCGGCGTCGCCGACGAGGGTGGGGGTCTGGAGGATGCCGTGGTTGTCGGCGAGCAGGGACGCGGCGGCCTTGATGGCGGGTTCGGCTCCGGCGACGTGGAAGAGTTCCAGGGTGCGGACGTTGTTGCCGCGTCCGCGCGGGTGGATCGAGGTCCCGGAGTGACGTTCGACGAGCAGGTGCGGTACGCCGAGCCGGCCGAGGAACAGGGACATGGACAGGCCCACCAGTGAGCCGCCCACGATGAGGACGGGGACTCGGTGGTCGGCTTTTCGGTGCATCGGGCCTCCAGTGGCTTGGTGCGTGGGCGCCGTGGCGGTGGGGTGCGCGCGTGCGGGGGCGCCTGTGTGTGTTCTTGCCCGGTGACGGTGGCTTCGGCCGTGCCATCACTCGTGTGGTTCAGCGGCTCCGCCGGGGCCCCTCACTCGTGTGGTTCAGCGGCCCTGCGGGGTCCCGTCACCCGCGTGGTTCAGCGGTCCCTCGGGCCCCATCACCCGCGTGGTTCATACGAGTCGCGTGCTCGTGGGGGACCGGCACAGGATCGAGGAGCGCTGCCGGCGCGTCCGGTGCGGCCGGCGCGGCCCCTGTCCCGCCCTGTCCCGCGAAGGAGATGTGCCGAGGATGACGACCACGTCCGAACGTCTTTCTGAATCGCTGACACGTGAGGTGTCCAAGCGTGTCTCGCAGTCCGTGTTCGACGGCTCCCGGTTGCGGGTCGTCCTGCTGGTGGATGTGTACGACGGTGCGCAGCAGCAGTTCCTGGAGGCGTACGAGCAGCTGTGCAAGCAGGTGGCGTCGGTCCCGGGGCATGTGAGCGACCAGCTGTGCCAGTCGATCGAGAACCCGTCGCAGTGGCTCATCACGAGTGAGTGGGAGAGCGCTCCGCCGTTCCTGACCTGGGTGAACAGCGAGGAGCACGTGCGGATGGTGGAGCCGCTGCACAGTTGTGTGCGGGACACGCGGTCGCTGCGTTTCCACATCGTCCGGGAGACGGGGTCGGCGGCGTCGGTGGCCGAGCCGGGTGACGAGCGGCGGTTGCAGGCGCATCCGCGGATCGGTGACGGAGTGATCCGGCACGCGCTGACGTTCACGGTGAAGCCGGGGACGGAGGCGGAGGTACGGCGGATCCTGTCGGAGTACGCCTCCCCGCGCGCCCGGGTGGACGACGCGACGCGGCTGTGCCGGACGTCGTTGTTCATGGTGGGCAACCGGGTGGTGCGGGCGATCGAGGTGCGCGGCGATCTGCTGGCGGCGTTGCGGCACGTGGCGCGGCAGCCGGAGATCCGGGCGTGCGAGGAGGCGCTGAACCCGTATCTGGAGCAGGACCGGGACCTGGACGACCAGGAGTCGGCGCGGATGTTCTTCACGCGGGCGGCGCTGCCGGCGGTGCACCACGTGACGGCGCACGAGCAGGCCGAGGGCGTACGGCGGGCCCTGTGCTATCCGGCGCGGCCGGGTGCGGGGATGCGGCTGGCGGAGCTGCTGGCGCAGCGGGACTCGGCGGCGGCGGACGTTCCGGGCAGTGCGGTGCTGCGCAGCACGGTCTTCCAGCGGGACGACGTGGTGGTGCGGCTGCTGGATCTGCGCGGGGAGCGGGACGCGGAGGCGCTGCCCGGGGACGCGGGGCAGGTGGCTCAGTTGCGGAAGCTGCTCGCCGGGGAGCCCGCGCCCATGGACCTGATCACGGATCGTCGTTCGGCGGACGAGGACTGAACACCTCTCGGCCGCACCCTGGCCCCCGCAGCCTGACCACCGCACCCTGACCACCCCCCCACTTCCCTTCCCTCACGGAGGAATGTCGTGACGCAATCCCCCACCCCATCCCGGCCGAGGATCGTGGACCTCGGCGAGGTCGAGCCCAACACGCGCCGTGGCGGTGATCTGCGCGCCATGCTGACGCCGACGACGACGGGTGCCACCAGTGGTTTCATGGGGCTGGCCATCGTGCGGCCCGGTGAGCGCATCGGTGAGCACTACCACCCGTACTCGGAGGAGTTCGTGTACGTGGTGTGCGGTGAGCTGGAGGTCGACCTGGACGGTGAGCCGCTGGCGCTGCGGCCCGAGCAGGGGCTGATGATCCCCAAGCACATGCGGCACCGGTTCCGCAATGTCGGCAAGGTGGAGGCGCGGATGGTCTTCCACCTGGGTCCGCTGGCGCCGGAGCCGCGGCTCGGGCACGTGGACACGGAGGGCCTCGCGGAGTCGGAGATCGCCGCGGCCGCCGCCGCGGTGGCGGAGGCCGAGGCGGCGTTGACGGGGGCGGGGGCGGCGGTGGCGGCCGGGCCCACGGCCGCGGTCGCCGGCCGGGGGCAGGTGGGCTCATGAGCCGGCGGGTGGCGGTGACCGGCATAGGCATCGTCGCGCCGGGTGGCATAGGTGTGCCGGCCTTCTGGGACCTGCTGTCGGAGGGCCGGACGGCGACGCGGGGGATCACGTTCTTCGATCCGTCGGGGCTGCGGTCGCGGATCGCCGCGGAGTGCGATTTCGATCCGGCGGCGTACGGCCTCGGTCCCGAGGACGTCGAACGGGCGGACCGGTACATCCAGTTCGCGCTCGTGGCGGGCGACGAGGCCGTACGGGACGCGGGGCTCGACCTGGGCCGGGAGAACCCGTGGCGGGTCGGGGTGTCGCTGGGCACGGCGGTCGGCGGCACGACCCGGCTGGAGCACGACTACGTGCTGGTCAGTCATGGCGGTGAGCGCTGGGACGTGCAAGAGGAGCGGGCGGAGCCACAGTTGCACCGGGCGTTCTCGCCGAGCACGGTGGCCTCGGCGGTGGCGGAGCGGTTCGGCGCCCGGGGCCCGGTGCAGACGGTGTCCACGGGCTGTACCTCGGGCCTGGACGCGGTCGGGTACGCGTTCCACACCGTGGAGGAGGGGCGGGCCGACATCTGCATAGCCGGGGCGTCGGACTCGCCGATCTCCCCGATCACCATGGCCTGTTTCGACGCGATCAAGGCGACCTCGCCGAACAACGACGACCCGGCGCACGCCTCCCGGCCCTTCGACAACAACCGTGACGGGTTCGTCATGGGTGAGGGCGGCGCGGTGCTCGTCCTGGAGGAGTTGGAGCACGCGCGGGCGCGCGGCGCCCACGTTTACTGCGAACTGGGCGGCTACGCCACGTTCGGCAACGCGTACCACATGACCGGTCTGACCAGTGAGGGCCTGGAGATGGCCCGGGCGATCGACACCGCCATGGACCACGCCCGGCTGGACCCGACGGCCATCGACTACGTCAACGCGCACGGTTCCGGCACCCGGCAGAACGACCGGCACGAGACGGCCGCCGTGAAGCGGGCGCTCGGGCAGCACGCGTACGGCACCCCGATGTCCTCCATCAAGTCGATGGTGGGGCATTCGCTCGGGGCGATCGGCGCGATCGAGGTGGTGGCCTGTGTGCTGGCGCTGGCCAGGCAGGTCGTACCGCCGACGGCGAACTACGAGACCCCGGATCCCGAGTGCGACCTGGACTACGTGCCGCGTGTCGCCCGTGACCGAAAGCTGTCGAGCGTCCTGTCGGTGGGCAGCGGGTTCGGCGGTTTCCAGTCGGCGGTGGTCCTGACCCGGACGAGGGAGAGGTCACGATGAGCGAACCGCATACGGGAGGCAGCGCCGGGGACCGGCGGGCGGCCGTCACCGGTATCGGGGTGGTCGCGCCCAACGGCACGAGCACGGACACCTTCTGGAAGGCCACGCAGGAGGGCCTGAGCGTCCTGGACCGGATCACCCGGGAGGGCTGCGGGCATCTTCCGCTGAAGGTGGCCGGCGAGGTCAGGTCGTTCGATCCGGCGGCGACGATCGAGGAGCGTTTCCTCGTCCAGACCGACCGGTTCACCCACTACGCGATGGCGGCGGCCGACTTCGCGCTGGACGACGCGGGCCTCGGCCAGGTGGACACCTCGGCCGAGCCGTTCTCGGTCGGCGTGGTCACCGCGGCCGGCTCCGGCGGCGGCGAGTTCGGCCAGCGTGAGCTCCAGCAACTGTGGGGCAAGGGCAGCCGGTTCGTCGGGCCGTACCAGTCGATCGCCTGGTTCTACGCCGCCTCGACCGGCCAGGTGTCCATCCGCCGGGGCTTCAAGGGGCCCTGCTCGGTCGTCGCTTCGGACGAGGCCGGCGGCCTGGACGCCCTCGCGCACGCGGCGCGGGCGGTGCGGCGCGGCACCGACACGATCGTGGCGGGCTCCACGGAGGCGCCGCTCGCGCCGTACTCGATGGTGTGCCAGCTCGGCTACGAGGAGCTGAGCCGGGAGACCGACCCGGATCGTGCCTACCGCCCGTTCACGTCCGCCGCCTGCGGGTTCGTGCCGGCGGAGGGCGGGGCGATGCTCGTCGTGGAGTCGGCGGGTGCCGCCCGCGCGCGGGGGGCCGCCGTACGGGCGCTGATCGCGGGGCACGCGGCCACCTTCACCGGGGCCTCCCGGTGGGCGGAGTCCCGGGAGGGGCTCGCGCAGGCGATCCGGGGCGCGCTGGCGGAGGCGGGGTGTGCGCCGGAGGAGGTCGACGTGGTCTTCGCCGACGCCCTCGGCGTGCCGGAGGCGGACCGGGCCGAGGCGCTGGCGCTGGCAGACGCGCTCGGCGCGCACGCCGCGCGGGTGCCGGTGACGGCGCCGAAGACCGGCATCGGGCGCGGCTACTGCGCGGCGCCGGTGCTGGACGTGGCGGCGGCCGTCCTCGCGATGGAGCACGGACTGATCCCGCCGACGCCGAACGTGTTCGACGTCTGCCACGACCTCGACCTCGTGACCGGGCGCGCCCGGGTCGCCGAGCCGCGTACGGCACTGGTGCTCAGCCGCGGGCTCATGGGGTCGAACTCGGCGCTCGTGCTGAGGCACGGCGCCGTGCAGTGAGCACAGCGAAGGAGGACAACGCATGTCTGCCCAGATCACCGTGGAAGAACTGGCCGCTCTGATGAAGAAGGCGGCCGGAGTGACCGTCACCCCCGAGGCGCTGGAGGCCGCTTACGACTCCGGCTTCGACTCCCTCGGCGTCGACTCGCTCGGTCTGCTCGGCATCGTCGGCGAGCTGGAGAACCGGCACGAGATCCCGATGCCGCCGGACGCCGAGCGCTGCAAGACGCCCCGGCAGTTCCTCGAACTCGTCAACAGCACACTGATGGCAGGAGCCTGACATGGCAGGACACACGCAGAACGAGATCACCGTCGCCGCCCCGCTCGACCTGGTCTGGGACATGACCAACGACCTGGAGAACTGGCCGAACCTGTTCACCGAGTACGCGTCGGTCGAGGTCCTCTCCCGCGAGGGCATGAAGACGACGTTCCGGCTGACGATGCACCCGGACGAGAACGGCACTGTGTGGAGCTGGGTCTCCGAGCGCGAGCCGGACCGCGACAGCCTCACCGTGCACGCGCGCCGGGTGGAGACCGGGCCGTTCGCGCACATGAACATCGTCTGGCGGTACGAGGAGGTACCGGCCGGCACCCGCATGGTGTGGACGCAGGACTTCGCGATGAAGCCGGACGCGCCGGTCGACGACGACTGGATGACCGACAACATCAACCGGAACTCGAAGGTCCAGATGGGGCTCATCCGCGACAAGATCGAGAAGGCGGCGCAGGGCAACCGTCCGGCGCCCGCCCTCGCCGACTGAGCCGGGAAGGGACGGTACCGTGCACCAGGCCCTGATCGTCGCCCGCATGGCCCCCGGCTCCGCCCTCGACATCGCCAAGGTGTTCGAGGAGTCGGACCGGGGCGAGCTGCCGCACCTCGTCGGTGTCCGGCGGCGCAGCCTCTTCCAGTTCGGCGACGTGTACATGCACCTCATCGAGTCCGAGCACGACCCCGGCCCGGCCATCGCGCAGGTGACCGAGCACCCCGAGTTCCGGGACGTCAGCGAGCGCCTGAAGGCGTACGTCAGCGCGTACAACCCGGAGTCCTGGCGGTCCCCGAAGGACGCCATGGCACAGCGCTTCTACCTCTGGGAGCGCGACCGCGTCTGACGCCCGGGAGCACCCGCCCGGGCAGGCGCCCGGACGACCACCCGGGCAGCCGCCCGGACGACCACCGGCCGCCGGGCCCGCAGCGTCGCGGGCCCGGCGGCCGGTCGTGCACGTGCCGTGTCCGGTCAGCCGGGGACGTGGCAGTCGAAGGCGTGCAGGTACGGGTTGACCGGCTGGACGTCGTCGATGACGAGCCCGGCGCCGGTCAGCCGGCTGCGCATGCTGTCGGTGGTGTGCTTGGCGCCGCCGACGTTGAGGAGCAGCAGCAGGTCCATGGCGGTGGAGAACCGCATGGACGGGGTGTCGTCGACCAGGTTCTCGATGACGACGACCCGCGCGCCGGGACCGCCGGCCCGGGTGACGTTGCGCAGGGTGCGGGCCGTGCTCTCGTCGTCCCACTCCAGGATGTTCTTGATGATGTAGACGTCCGTCTCGACGGGCACGGCGTCGCGCACGTCGCCCGGCACGATCCGCGCGCGGTCGGCGAGGTCGCCGCCCTCGCGGAGCCGGGGCAACGCGTTCTCCACGACGCGGGGCAGGTCGAGCAACGACCCCTGCATCACCGGGTACTTGTCCAGCAGGCAGGCCACGACGTGCCCCTGGCCGCCGCCGATGTCGGCGACCGACTTGGCGCCGGACAGGTCCAGCAGGGCGGCGACGTCCCGCGCGGACTGCTCGCTGGAGGTGGTCATGGCCCGGTTGAAGACGTCCGCGGACTCGGGGGCGTCCTCGTTGAGGTAGGGGAAGAACTCCTTGCCGTAGAGGTCCTCCACGACGTTCTTCCCGCTGCGCACGGCCTCGTCGAGCCGGGGCCAGGCGTCCCAGGTCCACGGTTCGGTGCACCACAGGGCGATGTCCCGCAGGCTGTGCGGGTCGTCCTCGCGCAGCAGCCGGGACATGTCGGTGTGCGCGAACGTGCCGTCCGCCTGCTCGGCGAAGACGCCGTAGCAGGACAGGGCGCGCAGCAGCCGGCGCAGCGGCTTCGGCTCCGCCTTCACCGTCGTGGCGAGGTCCTCGACGGCCATGGGGGCGTCCCCGAGGGCGTCGGCGACGCCCAGCCGGGCGGCGGCCCGCACGGCCGCGGCGCAGGCCGCCCCGAACACCAGCTCGCGCAGCCGCATGGGCGGCGGTGGGGCTGTCTCAGCGGCTCTCATCTGCCGTGCCTCCTTCTTGGGGTTCTTGGGCTTGCGTCGGTCCACGAGCGGCAGCGGCCTGGCGGTCAGCACAGGCCCGAAGGCTTGGACGCCCGGCACGCGTTGTGCTCGAAGGCGTTGTTCTTGCCGCTGGTGTCGCCGTTGACGAGGTCGGCGGGGGAGTTGCTGTCCAGCGTGTTGTCGCTGATCTCGTTGTGGTCGCTGGTGGCGCCGACGAAGCTCTTGAAGAGCACGATGCCGCCGGACAGCGGGGAGCTGCCCGCGTTGCCGGTGACCACGTTGTCGCTGACCAGGACCTTCTCGGTGCCGGTCAGGACGATGCCGGAGCCCTGGAGGGCGGGCAGCCGGTCGGTCTTCGGGCACGACTTGTTGTTGCCGGTGACGCGGTTGCCGGTCACGGTGAGGTCGCCGGCCTTGGGCTTGTTCTCGTCGCCGACGACGAACACGCCGGCGCAGTTGCCGGTGATGGTGTTGTGGGCGACGGTGAGGTCGCGCAGCCGGCGGACGGTGATGCCGATCCGGTTGTCCTCGACCCGGTTGTGCTCGACGATCGTCTGCCCGGCGTCGGTGGCGCCCGCCTCCTCCTTGATGGTGTTGGCGAGGAAGATGCCGGCGTCGCCGTTCTCGCGGGCGGTGTTGTGCCGGAACACGCCGTGCACCGAGCGTTCCTGGGCGATGCCCCAGACGCCGTTCTTGACGGCGTTCACGTTGCGGACGGTCATGGTGTCCGTCGCCATGCCGAACACCCCGGTCCGGCTGAACCCGGTCACGGTCAGGTCGGCGATGGTGACGCCCGCGACGTTCTTGTCCTTGGTGCCGACCACGCAGATGCCGTTGCCGCCGGCGGCGCAGCTCTTGGCGTCCTTGGTGCCCTTGGCGCCCTTCGAGCCCTTGGCGTTCTTGGCCGGCTTCTTCGTGGCGCTGGTGGTGCTGGTGGTGCTCGTGGTGGCGGCGGGTTCGATGACGGTCCTCGGGCCCACACCCCGCAGGGTCAGTCCCGGGGTCATCACCTTGACGCTCTCGTGGTAGGTGCCGGGGGCGATGAGGACGGTGTCCCCGGCCTTGGCCGCGTCCACGACCTGCTGGATCGACTGACCCGGACGGACCAGGTGGAACGCGTGGGCGAGGCCCGGCTGCGCGGGCCCGGCCGGCAGGCCGGCGGAGGCGGTGGCCGCGGGGGCGGCGCCCAGTGACGCGCCGAGGAGGGCGGCGGCACACACGAGATACGAGATGTGGCATTTCGTCATATCGAGTACGGTATGACCGAGTCTGCCTCCGCCCCCTCGATCGGCCAACCAACGGCGTGTCACCCCTTGGTGCCCTCGCCCTCTCGGCCCACCGGGGCCGCCACCGGCCGGGCCGACGCCTCCCGTCCGCCGCATACTGGCCACGTGGACCTGGTCATACGAACCCGGCGCGGCCTGCGCACAGCGGCGGCCTACGTCCGCAGCGCCCCCGGCACCTACCTGTGGCTGGCCGTCCTCTTCGTCACCACGGTCGCCCTGCACCACATGTCCCCGCAGTTCGAGCAGCACTTCCTGCGGCAGCGCTCGACCAACATCCACGAGCTGTCCCAGAACCCGGTCCGCGTCCTCGTGGCCAGCGCGATGTGGATCCAGGGCGGCCACTGGCTGCCGTACGTCCTGCTGTACACCGTCTTCCACGCCCCCGCCGAGCGCTGGCTCGGCACCGCCCGCTGGCTCGCCGTCTGCGCCTCGGCGCACGTCCTCGCCTCCCTCATCAGCGAGCTGGCGCTGCTGGTGGCGATACACGACGGCATGGCCCCGCACTCGGCGGTCAACACCCTGGACATCGGCGTCAGTTACGCCCTGGCCGGGGTGATGGCCGTCCTCACGTACCGCATCCGCGCCCCCTGGCGGTACCTGTACCTCACGGCCCTGCTCGCCTACTACACCGTCCCCCTGGTCACCGATCGCACGTTCACCGACTTCGGCCACTTCCTGTCCGTACTGATCGGATTCGCCTGCTATCCATTGACCAGGGGCCCCGAAAAAGCACGGAATCCGAAGGAGACACCGGTCACCACCAGGGGTTAACGTCCCGCCCATGAGCAGCTGGGCAAGCAGTGCGGTCGGTACGGTCGGCGCGGTCAACGGCGGCGTCTCGTTCTGGTACGCGGACGACGGGCTCCCCGCCGTCCGGGAACCCCTCGCCGGGGACGCGAGCGCCGACGTCGTCATCGTCGGCGGCGGCTACACCGGCCTGTGGACGGCGTACTACCTGAAGAAGGCCGCCCCCTTCCTCCGCGTCACCGTCCTGGAGCAGAAGTTCTGCGGCTACGGCGCCTCCGGCCGCAACGGCGGCTGGCTCTACAACGGCGTCGCCGGCCGCGACCGGTACGCGAAACTCCACGGCCACGATGCCGCCGTACGCCTGCAGAAGGCGATGAACGACACCGTCGACGAGGTGATCCGCGTCGCCGAGGCGGAGGGCATCGACGCCGACGTCCACAAGGGCGGCGTCCTGGAGGTCGCCACCACCCCCGCCCAGCTCGCCCGGCTGAAGGCGTTCCACGAGCACGAGCTGTCGTACGGCGAGAAGGACCGCGAGCTGTACGGCGCCCGCGAGACCGCCGCCCGCGTCCGCGTCGCCGACGCCGTCGGCTCCGCCTGGACCCCGCACGGCGCCCGCCTGCACCCGGTGAAACTCGTCAAGGGACTCGCGGCGGCCGTGGAGGCCCTCGGTGTCACCATCCACGAGTCGACACCGGTCACCGAGATCCGCCCCAAGCACGCCGTCACCCCGTACGGCACCGTCCGCGCCCCGTACATCCTGCGCTGCACCGAAGGCTTCACGGCCGCCCTGAAGGGCCAGAAACGCACCTGGCTCCCCATGAACTCCTCGATGATCGCCACCGAGCCGCTCACCGACGAGCAGTGGGCGTCGATCGGCTGGGAGGGCCGCGAGACCCTCGGCGACATGGCGCACGCCTACATGTACGCCCAGCGCACCGCCGACGGCCGGATCGCGCTCGGCGGGCGCGGGGTGCCGTACCGCTTCGGCTCCCGCACCGACAACGACGGCCGCACCCAGCGGGCCACCGTCGAGGCCCTCCACGACATCCTGACCCGCTTCTTCCCTGCCCTGGCCGGCGTCCGCGTCGCCCACGCCTGGTCCGGAGTCCTCGGCGTCCCGCGCGACTGGTGCGCCACCGTCACCCTGGACCGCTCCACCGGCCTCGGCTGGGCCGGCGGCTACGTCGGCTCCGGCGTCGCCACCACCAACCTCGCCGCCCGCACCCTCACCGACCTCGTCCAGCAGGACTCCGGCCAGTCCGGCCCGACCGACCTCACCACCCTCCCCTGGACCAACCACAAGGTCCGCAAATGGGAACCGGAACCCCTCCGCTGGCTCGGCGTCCAGGCCATGTACGCCACCTACCGCTCCGCCGACCAGCGAGAACGCCTCCACCCCAGCAGCGACTCCTCCCGCCTCGCCCAGGTGGCGGACCGGGTGTCGGGGCGTCACTGAAACCCCGGTGACCGGGGACGGGCCCCCACGGCTACCCTCCCCTCATGATTCGCACCGCGACCCCCGCCGACGTCCCCGTCATCCATGCCCTGATCCGGGAGCTGGCCGAGTACGAGAAGGCGCTCGACGAGGTGCGGGCCAGTGAGGAGCAGCTGCGGGAGGCGTTGTTCGGGGAGCGGCCGGCGGCGTTCGCGCACATCGCGGAGGACGACGTGACCGGGGAGGCGGCCGGGTTCGCCCTGTGGTTCCTGAACTTCTCCACCTGGCGCGGGGTGCACGGCATCTACCTGGAGGATCTGTACGTCCGCCCCTCCGCGCGGGGCGGCGGCCACGGGCGGGCGCTGCTGACCGAGCTGGCGCGTATCTGCGTCGAGCGCGGCTACGAGCGCCTGGAGTGGGCGGTGCTGAACTGGAACCGGCCCGCGATCGGCTTCTACGAGGCGCTCGGCGCGCGCCCGCAGGACGAGTGGACGGTGTACCGCCTGACGGACGGCCCGCTGGCCGAGCTGGGCCGGGCGGCGGGCTGACGCATGGCGGGCTGACGTTGGTCGGGCTGACGCGCGTCTACGGCACCGGTTCCGGGACCGGGGCGTCCGTCGGGGCCTCGTGTTTCGGGGCCTTCGCGGTGACCATCAGGCCCGCGACCAGACCGGCCAGCAGCATCACGGCCGCCGCCCACCAGATGGCGACGGTGTAGCCGTGCACCACGCCCACCGGCACGACCGTGGCCCTGTCGGCCGGGTTGTGCAGGTGGGCGGCGATGTAGGCGGCGCTGCTGGTGGTGGCGATGGTGTTGAGCAGGGCCGTACCGATGGAGCCGCCGACCTGCTGGGCGGTGTTGACGGTCGCCGAGGTGACCCCGGAGTCGCGGGGCGCCACCCCGGCCGTCGCCGTGGCGAACACCGGCATGAAGGTCAGGCCCATGCCGAGGCCGAGCAGGAGCAGCGCGGGCAGGACCTCGGTCGTGTACGACGAGTGGACGGTCATCCGGGTCAGCAGCAGCAGGCCGCCCGCCGCGAGCAGCATCCCCGGCACCATCAGCAGCCGCGGCGCCACGTGGTGCAGCAGCCGGGCCGAGATCTGCGTGGACCCGATGATGATCGCGGCCGTCAGCGGCAGGAACGCCATGCCCGCCCGGACCGGCGAGTAGCCGAGGATGACCTGGAGGTAGTAGGTCATGAACAGGAACAGGCCGAACATGCCGATGATCGCGAGCATCATCGTCAGGAAGCAGCCGGAGCGGTTGCGGTCCCGGACGATGTGCAGTGGCAGCAGCGGGCTGGGGGCCCGGTTCTGCCACCACACGAACACGACGAGCAGCAGCACGCCGGCCGCGAACAGGGCGAGCACCAGCGGGTCGGTCCAGCCCCGGGGCTGGGCCTCGCTGAAGCCGTAGACCACGGCGACGAGCCCGCCGCAGCCCAGCAGCGCGCCCGGCACGTCCAGCCGGGCCTCGCGGTGGCCTGGGCGGTCGTGCAGCAGTGAGAGCGCGCCGAGGACCGCGATGACGGCGATGGGCACGTTGACGTACAGGCACCAGCGCCAGTTCAGGTACTCGGTGAGCAGCCCGCCGAGGATGAACCCGATCGCGGAGCCACTGCCGGCGAGGGCGCCGTAGATCCCGAACGCCTTGCCGCGCTCCCGGGGGTCGGTGAACGTCGTGGTCAGCAGACTGAGCGCGGACGGCGCCAGCACGGCCGCGAACACGCCCTGCAGCGCACGCGCCCCGAAGAGCATGCCCGAGCTGTTCGCCGCGCCGCCGATCGCGGAGGCCACGGCGAAGCCGATGAGCCCGATGACGAAGGTGCGTTTGCGCCCGGCCAGGTCGGCGATCCGGCCGCCCAGCAGCAGCAGCCCGCCGAAGGCGAGGGTGTAGGCGGTGATCACCCACTGCCGGTTGGCGTCCGACATGCCCAGGTCGTGCTGCGCCGAGGGCAGCGCGATGTTCACGATCGTCGCGTCCAGGACGACCATCAGCTGGGCGAGGGCGATGACGACCAGCCCCCACCAGCGATGGGGATCGGCTCCTCCGTCCCGCGCGGCTGAGGCTCCGGCAGCACCGGCGGGCCCCGCGACCCCGTCGGCAGATTCACCCGTTCGGCCGATACTCACCTGGCCAGAAGACCACGAATCGGTACGTATCGCATCCCCGCTCGACCGGCGTCTGAACATGACCCCAGCACCTCCTTCCACGACTTCGCGCCCTCCCGGGTTCCCACGTAGTCCAGGCGACTCCTCCGGTCCGCGTCGACCTCAGGCACCCCTGAGGTCGAGGGCGGCCCGCCCGAGGATCAGCGACACGGCGGTGACGGCGCTGTCGAACGACACCTCCGACAGCACCCCGGGGGCCGCGACCTCGTCCCCGGCGAGACAGACCCCGTCGCCCCGGTCGACCGCCGGCCGGTCCCGCCAGCTGCTGCCCGGCAGGTCCACGGCCCCCGTACGCCCGCTCGCCACGGACTCCCGCCGCCACACCACCCGCTCCCGCCACCCCCCGAACCCGAGGTCGAGCAGCTCCTCGGCCCGTACGACCCCGTCCTCGCACCCCTCACCCGGCCCGACGGGAATCTGCCCCTGGACGCCGGAATGTGACATCGGCGGGCCGTGTGAGGAAATCTCCGCAGGTCAAGGGCGTTGTCGGTGGGGGAGTGCACGATGGGCCCATGGTGAGAAGAGCGGCAGCACGACCGGCGGGGACCTCGGCGAACTCCGGAGCGGAGGAGCCGAGGCCCGCCCGCCGCCCGGAGCTGCGCCTGCCCCCTCCCTCCCCGTGGCCCGGCGCCCTGCTGGAACCGGACGGCGACTACGACGGCCTGGAGTTCCGGGACGCGGACCTCTCCGGCCACGACGGCGCGGGCGCCCGCTTCATGGACTGCGCGCTGACGGGCTGCGCGCTGGACGAGACGGCACTGGGCCGGGCCCGCTTCCTCGACACGGTCCTCACCGGCATCCGGGGCGTCGGCACGAACCTGGCGGAGTCGACGTTCCGCGACGTCGAAGTCCTCGACCCCCGTCTCGGCGGCACCCAGCTCCACGGCGCCGTCCTCGAACGGGTCGTCATCCGAGGCGGCAAGATCGACTACCTGAACCTCCGCGAGGCCCGCCTCAAGGACGTCGTCTTCGACAACTGCGTCCTCGTCGAACCGGACTTCGCGGGCGCCCACCTGGAACGCGTCGAGTTCACCGGCTCCGCCCTACGCGGAGCCGACTTCGGCGGTACGACCCTGAAGGACGTCGACCTACGCGGCGCGTCCCACCTGGACATCACCCGCGGCCTGGACCGCCTGAGGGGCTCGGCCATCACCCCGGCCCAACTACTGGACCTGGCCCCGGCCCTGGCAGCGGAGCTGGGCATCAAAGTCCTCCCCTGACCCCCGTCAAAAGAATGGGGCAAAACCCGCGCCCGTGAACCAACGCCAAGAACGCAGCCCACCAAGGCCGCCAACCCCGGCCAGGGCCACGGCCCCTACGGTCACTGCTGGAGGAACAGTTCCCCGGACTCGCCGGCGTGCACGGCCCGCTGGGCCCACTTCTCGAGCTGGTCGAGGTCGGTGCAGGCCTCAACTCGCTCGCGGACGTCGTCGGGCACGTCAAGGCCACGCCACTGCAGGATGCGGAGGATCATCTCGGCCTTTGCCTGGGCCCGGCCTTCTTCGCGGCCTTCTTCCCGGCCTTCTTCCCGGCCTTCCTCGCGGACCTGTTCGGCGAGGGGGTGTCGCCAGAAGTACTGGATCTGCGTCATCAATTCCCTCCACAACTGCTTGGCCTGGGGGTCTGCCAGGCATGAGTCGACGAACTGCACGAAGACCGCGGCGCTGTCCGGATCGATGGTCCGCAGGGCGGTGGCCAGCGTGTCCAGTATGGCCGGAGACTGCGGCCCGAGTCCGTGTGTCATGGCCGAGAGCACCGCGAGGGGGACGTCCCGTTCGGCCTCCCGCAGGTTGGTGACCATCGGCACGTTGTCCGGGCCCAGTACCAACGGCCGTACCGTCAGCGAGTGCCATTCGCGAAAACCCAGCCGGATCGGCCGCGACGCCCACTTGGCGGTGGTCCTGCTCTGTGTGGTGACGATGAGTACCGGCTCGCACCGGTACTTCTCATACAAGTAGGACAGGTAGTAGGGCCAGCTGCCCCGCTTGCGCTCATCAACCCTTCTCTGCGCCTCGACCACGAGGAGATACGTCCCCTCGTCCGTCTCCGCCCGGAGCAGTGTGTCCACGCGGCGCTCGACCGGTTCGATCTCGGTGAGGTCCACGTTGAGCGCGGCGATCTCCCTCGGTTCGGGAAACGGTACGTCCAGCACCCGTTGCAAGGTGCGGGTCAGCAGTGCCGGGTCCTTCTGGAAGATGCGGTGCAGCGCCTCGTGCGACGAGCCGACCATCGGCTCTCCTTCCTGTGTGCCGAGATGATCAACGAGTCACGCGGCCGCGAGTTGCGCCCAGACGAACTTGCCCCGCTTGCCGAACCTCGCCGAGGGCTGCCAGCCCCAGTGGTCCGCCCATGCCTTGACCAGGCCCAGGCCCCGGCCGTCCTCCAGCTCGGTGAGCTGTGTGAGGGGCTTGGGTGGCTCGGGAGGTGCCGGGTCGGTGTCCCATGCCCCGATCCACACCGCGCCTTCCTCCGTGCGGCGCACCCTGAGCGCGGCCGGGCCCTTCGTGTGCCGTACGGCGTTGGACACCAGCTCAGCTGCCAGCAGTTCGGCGGTGTCGACGAGCCCGATCAGGCCGTGCAGGGTCAGGATCAGGCGAAGGGTGCGGCGGGAGACGGTCACTGCTCTGAGGTCGTTGGGGATGTAGAGGGTGTAGTCCCAGGTTTCGGGCATGGGGCATCAACTCCGGTGGTGTGAGAGGGGAGAGGGCGCGCGGTGGCATTGCCGCAGCCGTCGTGGCAGGGCGGAGCGGTGCGCTTCCAGCGCGTGAGCAGTGCGTGACTGACGGTATGGGTTACGCGTAATCCGAAGCAAGCGGATCGCGTAATCTACGCCCGAACGAGCCGCATTTGCCGAGATGTTGAGCGGGGAGCACGGATGGTCCTGAGGCGCGAGGCGACGGCACGGCAGTTGCGCCTTGGAGTCGAGCTGCGACGGCTTCGCGAGGCGGCAGGGCTCACTGCCGTGGAGGCGGCGGCGTTGCTCGGCGCCAATCGGGTTCAGATCAGCCAGATCGAGGCCGGACTCGTGGGAGTGAGTGAGCAACGGGTACGTCGGCTTGCGTCTCATTACGCCTGCACGGACAGGGAGTTCGTCGAGGCGCTGGTCGTCATGGCCACCGACAAAACGCGTGGGTGGTGGGAGGACTTCAGGGGGCTGTTGCCGACATCGTTCCTGGACCTCGCGGAACTGGAGCACCACGCGACGTCTCTGCGAGAGATCGCGATCCTCTACGTGCCGGGCCTGTTGCAGACGGAGGAGTATGCCCGCGCGGTCTTCTCCGCCCGAATCCCGGAGCTCGCTCCTGAGGAACTGGACTTGCGTGTCCAGCTACGCATGCGACGCCAGCGAGTCGACGTCTCGTACGACCTGGTGATTCATGAGTCGGCCCTGCGTATCAGAGTCAGCGACCGCGCCGCTTCCCGGGCGCAACTCGCCGAGCTTCTGAGGCGGTCCGAAGCGCGGAACGTCTCCGTACGGGTCATCCCCTTCGATCTCGATCGTTTCGGCGGGGCTGCCAGTGCCATGACGTACGTGCGGTCCACCGTGCCCAAGCTGGACACGGTGGTGCGCGACGTTCCGCATGGCTCGGCCTTCATCGACTCGGATGCGCAACTCGGCGTCTTTCGAACGCGTTTCCGTAAAGTGGAGACGGTGGCACTCACCCCGGGACAGTCACGCGACTTCATCCATCGGCTGGCGAAGGACCTATGAGGCAATTCACGGGCAACTGGCGAAAGTCCTCCCACTCGGGGCCGGACGACGGTAACAACTGCGTCGAGGTCGCGGCAGCCACCCCTACCCACATATCCCTCCGGGACTCCAAAGCCCCCGCCCGGGCCACCCTCACCTTCCCCCTCACCTCCTTCGCCCCCTTCCTCGACTTCCTCAAAGGCGCGCCCGGAGCCTGCCTCCGCACCCCTCGCCGTGCCGCTCGCGTAGCCGTCGTGGACCCGGCGGGAGCCGTTCTTCTGTTCCGGTACGACAACGTGGAGGTCGGGGTGCACTGGTCGTTGCCCGGAGGCGGGCTGGAGGCCGGGGAGACTCCGCGTGAGGGCGCCCTGCGGGAGCTGGGGGAGGAGACGGGGTGGACCGATCTCACCCCGGGCGCACTCCTGTGCACCTGGGAACACGACTTCACCCACCACAACGTCCCCGTCCGTCAGCACGAGCACGTCTACGTGACCCCCGGACCGCACCGCGACCCCGCCGGGCCGGACGTGGCCGCCGCCCACGAGGCCGACGGCATCCTCACCTGGCGCTGGTGGAGCCGTGCCGAACTCGCCGAGGAGCGTGAGCCGGTGTGGCCGCCGGGGCTCGCGCGGCTGCTGGACGCGTGGGAGGGCTGAGGCGACGGTGGAGTGGGGGACGCTCGCCGGGACCGGGATCGGTGCGCTGGTCGGGGTCGGGTCGACGCTGCTCGCCGACCGGGTGCGCTGGCGGAGGGATGACGCCGACCGTGCCCGGCGCGAGCGGCGGGACATCTATGTGACCTGCCTGACCAAGTACCGGCTGGCCTACGAGGACATGCACACCGCCGCGACCGTTCACCGGGACGGACCGCACGCCCGGCGGGAGTCGGCCGTACGTGAGGCGTTCCGCGCCTCGGGCTGCGACGAGGTCCGGGAGACCGCGCTGATCTGCGCGCCGGAGGAGATGTCGGCCGTCATCGAGGACGTCTACGCCTCCCTGCGGGAGCTGCTGGAGGTGTTCGCCGCAGGGGAGCCCGCGCTCGGCACGCCGGAGTTCGAGGAGAGCCGGCTCCGGCACGCGCGAGCCGTGTGGGCGGCCCGTGCGGCGATGCGGGAGGAACTGGCCCGGCGGGTGTGACACCTGGGCGGTCACCTGCGCTTCTTCAAAGGGGTGCCGGGGTCTCCGGGTTGTTCGCATAACGGAATTCTGGCCACGGCATTCGGACACGAACATGTAAAGTCTTGTCTGACCTCTGTCAATTCAACGCTCACCGGTGTCACTCTCTCCCCGCCGCCGCAACGAGTTGCACCCCCTCCCACCTGTGTCTCGACACCCCACGAGACCGGTCCGAAGGAGATCGAGTGAGCCAGCAGCCCCACGCAGCCCACAGCGCCCCCACCTCCCGCACGTCCCGCAGGACCGCGACCCGTGCCGCCGCCCTGATCGGCTCGGCCGCGATGGTCGTGCTCGCGTTGCAGAGCGGAGCCGCCGCCACCGCCGCCCCGGCGCCCACCCCCGGCGCCTCCACACACACCCTCGGCGCCATGGCCGTACCGTTCACGGCGTCCGCGCGGGCGCACGCCGTCAAGGCGGCCCAGGACGCGGCCGGCGCGACCGCGCAGACGCTCGGGCTCGGCGCCCAGGAGAAGCTCGTCGTGCGGGACGTCGTCAAGGACGCGGACGGCACGGTCCACACGAGGTACGAGCGGACGTACGCCGGTCTGCCCGTGCTCGGCGGCGACCTGGTCACCCACGTGGCCAAGGGCGGTCACCTCAAGAGCGTGACGAAGGCGACCACGGCCCGGATATCCGTGCCGACCACGTCCGCGACCGTCACCGCGGCGAGCGCGAAGAAGTCCGCGCTGAAGGCCGCCGACACGGCGAAGCAGAGCGTCTCCACCTCCCGCAAGGTGATCTGGGCCGCCGGCGCGAAGCCCGTCCTCGCCTACGAGTCCGTCGTCAAGGGCGTCCAGGCCGACGGCACCCCGAGCGAGATGCACGTCATCACCAACGCCACCACCGGCAAGGAGATCTACTCCTACCAGGCGATCGACACCGACACCGGGACCGGCAACAGCCAGTACAGCGGAACCGTCTCCCTCGGTACGACCGCCGCCTCCGGTGGCTGGGACCTGATCGACGGCGGGCGCGGCGGGCACAAGACGTACGACTTGGGCGGCGGGACGAACGGCACCGGCGCCCTCTTCCACGACGCCGACGACACCTGGGGCGACGGCACCATCAACAGCCGTCAGACCGCCGCCGTCGACGCCGCCTACGGTGCCGCCGTCACTTGGGACTTCTACAAGTCCGCGTTCAACCGCAACGGCATCGCCGGCGACGGCCGGGCCGCCTACTCCCGCGTCCACTACGGCAACTCCTACGTCAACGCGTTCTGGGACGACAGCTGCTTCTGCATGACCTACGGCGACGGCTCGAACAACGCCGACCCGCTGACCGCCCTCGACGTCGCCGGCCACGAGATGAGCCACGGTCTGACCGCGGCCACCGCCGGCCTCAACTACCGTGGTGAGTCCGGCGGCCTGAACGAGGCCACCTCCGACATCTTCGGCACGGCGGTGGAGTGGTACGCCAACAACTCGTCCGACAAGGGTGACTACCTGATCGGCGAGAAGATCGACATCAACGGCGACGGCACCCCGCTGCGCTACATGGA
>NZ_JBEYVS010000025.1:0-125724 GCF_040644095.1 Streptomyces sp. NPDC047028 | reverse complement strand
GCCGGTGGCGGGGCCGTAGCGCTACGGCCCCGCCACCCGCCGAACGTATTTCAGTACCTCAGTACCTCAGTGCTGCTGCCGCGGTACGGGCGCGGGCGTGGCGTGCGGATGTGCGGGGGCCGGGGCCGGGGCCGACGGTACGGGCGTCGGTGTCCGGGTGTCCGAGCCGGGCGGCACCGGCATCGGGGTCGGCGTCCGGGTGCCCGGTCCGGCCGGGACCGGCGTCGGCGTGCGGGGCGTGGACGGAACCGGCCTCGGGGTCGAGGGGCGGGACGGGGCCGGCGCTGCTGTCGGCGTCCCGTGCGGGGTCGCCGGTGCCGGCGACGGGGTGGCGTCCGCCCGCGTCGCGGAGTGCGTGTCGTGCTGGACGGCCTGCGCGGTCACGGTGCCGGTGACGGCGAGGGCGGCGCCGGCTGCGGAGACCCCCAGGGCGGTGCGCAGCCTGCGGACGCGGCGGGGACGGGGGACACGGTGTGCGGACATGGGGTCCTTCGGGTTCGGTTCGGTCGCTGTCGGGGTGCCGCTGTATCGAAGCGGCGAGGTGTCGAAGTGGAGGCCTCCACTTCGACAGACGTCCGGCCCCCGCCGGGGTTGCGGGTGAACCCCGGCGAATTTCCTTCGGGGGCGCGCCGGGCCGTGTCACAGTGGGCCGGCGGCGTATCACGGAACCCGGCGTGCCCGCGTACGCCGGCCGACGGAGGTGCTCATGGGGGCGGTGCACACGGCGTTGCTGCTCGGCACGGGGCTGTTCTGGACGGTCGTCTACGTCCTGCTGATCCGTACCGGGCTGCGGGAGCGGACCTTCGGGATGCCGGTCGTCGCGTTCGCCACCAACATCTCCTGGGAGTTCATGTTCGCCTTCGTGCGGCCCGCGCCCGGCGTGATGCACGTGGTCAACATCGTCTGGTTCTGCTTCGACCTCGCCGTCGGATACACCGTCGTCCGCTTCGGGCGGGCCGAATTCCCTTATCTCCCCGACCGGTTCTTCCTCCCCGCCCTGGCCCTGCTGCTCGCCCTCGCCTACCCGGGCATGAACTACGCCTCCGAACAGTTCGACGAGGGCGTCGGCACGTTCACCGCGTTCGGCAGCAACCTCGCCATGTCCGGCATGTTCCTGGCGATGCTCGCCGCCCGCCGCGGCAGCCGCGGCCAGTCCCCCGGGATCGCGGTGAGCAAGCTGCTCGGTACCGCCTGCGCCTCGGCCTCCATGCTCACCGACCCCGACCGGGCTGCCCGCTACGACAGCGCCCTCATGTACTACCTCTACGCCGGCTGTCTCCTCCTCGACCTGGCCTACGCCGGCGCCGTGTTCGCCGTACGACGGGCCGAGGCCGCGACGGGGCGGGAAGCGGCGGAACCGGTGGCCGGGAGCGCCGCCGTGGAGGCGGTTTGAGTGCCCCGGGCGACCGGCCGGCGGGGCGACATCGTTGTCCCGTCCCCCGAATGGCGGCGGCCGACCGGCGGGCCCACGATGGTGCCGTGGGGTACGGCCACCGCCGCAGCGCCGGTGCCGCCCGAGGCCGCCGGGGGACGGAGGCCGGCCCCGGCCGCGGTGAGCGGCCGGAAGGGAGGACACCGTCATGCTGGAAGCCAAGACGGTCGACAAGCCGGACGAACGGCGTGACTTCCCCCGCGGCCACCTCGAAGCGCTCCACCTGACCGGGCTCGACTTCGCGGTGGGCACCTTCGAACCGGGCTGGCGCTGGTCGGAGTCGGTGGCTCCGATCGCGGGCACGAAGACCTGCATGGTCCACCACAACGGCTATGTGATCCAGGGCCGGATGCACCTGCTCATGGACGACGGCGCCGAGACCGAGGTCGGACCGGGCGACGTGTTCGTGTGCTCGCCCGGCCACGATGCCTGGGTGGTGGGTGACGAGCAGGTCGTCGTCCTCGACTTCGCCGGAACGATGGCGAACGAGTACGCCAAGGGTTCATGACCCCCGGAGTTCCTTCACACCCCTTCTTGCACATCCGCACCGGGCCGCCCAGCCGGCGGCCCGGTGCCGCGCCCGCCCCCGCCGCTCACACCGGCAGCAGCCGGGCGACCAGCGTGCCGAGCTGGCGGGCCGTGCGGCACTCGTGCATCTCCACCAGCTCCGCGTAGGCGGGCGCGGCCGAGTCGCCGGTGCCCCAGCGCTCGCGCGGCTCTGGGTTCAGCCAGTAGACGCGCCGGGCCCGCCGGGCCAGCTCGCCCGCGGCCGGCAGGTTCGGGTCGCTCATGTTGGTGCGGGCGTCCCCGAGGACGAACACCGTCGTGCGCGGCCCGACCGCGTCGCCGTACCGCTCGGTGAACTCGCCCAGGGCCACGCCGTAGTCGCTGCTGCCGTGCCAGCCGGTGAGCGTGGCCTCGGCACGGATCCGGGCGCCGAGCCCGTCGGCGTCGGCCGTGCCGCGCCGGAGCAGTCCCGTCACCTCGTCCAGACGGTTGACGAAGGCGAACACCCGGACCTTGCTGAACTGGTCGTGCAGCGCCTGCACCAGCAGCATGGTGAAGTCCGAGAAGCCGGACACCGAGCCCGACACGTCGCACAGCAGCACGAGTTCGGGCCGGACCGGGCGGCGCCGGCGCAGCACGGGCCGCATCGGCACCCCGCCCGTGGACAGCGACGAGCGAAGGGTGCGGCGCAGATCGACCGTGCCGCGCGCGGCCCGGCGCCGGCGCGCCGCCAGCCGCGTGGCCAGCTTGCGGGCGAGCGGCTGAACCGCCCTGCGCAGCTCGGCCAGTTGGTCCCGCCCGGCGAACAGGAAGTCCACCCGGTCGGCGGTCGGTGCGACGGCCCGCCGGGCGATCTCGTCCCGGCCGCGCCGCTCGGCGACCCGGCGGCGCGCCTCGGCCGCGACCAGCCGCCGGAACACCTCGATCCGGGCCCGGATCTCGTCCTCCAGCAGCCGGTCCGCGAACTCCGTGGCACCGCTCCGGCCGCCTTGCCCGCCCTGACCCCTGATGCCGTCCCGCACGCGGGCCAGCAGGGTCTGCGGACGGATGCGGTCCAGGGCCTGGTACGAGGAGAAGCCGTCCGAGCCGGGTGAACTCCCGTACCCGCCGAAGCCGTCCACCGCCTCCGCCGCCAACCGGCCCAGCGCCGCCTCGTCGTTCGCGGCCAGCGCCGCGGCGAGCCGGTCACGCAGGTCGTCCCGGTTCACTGGGCCGGTGTCCGGGCCGCCGACGCCGCGCGGGAAGTACAGGTCGAAGACCGGGTCGAACACCGCCCGCTGGCCCTGCCCGTGCAGCAGCGTCGCGGCCAGTCCCTCGCGCAGCAGCTCCCGGTCGGCGAGGCCGAGCGCCGCCACCGCACGCGCCGCGTCCACGCTCTCGCCGGTACCGATCCGCACGCCGTGCGCGCGCAGCGCCCCGACCAGGGCGGTGACGCGCTCGGCGACATCGCTCACAGCGCTTCCAGGTCCAGCTTGGCGGCCGCCTTCAGGACATCGTCCTGGTGCTTGAGGATCACGCCGAGACTGTCCCGTACGACCGTCTCGTCCAGCGTGTCGGCGCCGAGGGCGAGCAGGGTGCGCGCCCAGTCGACGGTCTCGGCGACGGACGGCGCCTTGCGCAGGTCCATCGCGCGCAGCGCCCCGACGACCCGGACCACCGACTCGGTCAGCGCCTCGGTGAGCTCCGGCACCTTCAGCCGTACGATCCGGCGCTCCAGCTCCTCCTCCGGGAACCCGATGTGCAGGAACAGGCAGCGCCGGCGCAGGGCCTCGGACAGCTCGCGGCCGGCGTTGGAGGTCAGCACGACGAACGGGCGGCGCGTGGCGGTGACCGTGCCCAGCTCCGGGACGGTGACCTGGAAGTCGCTGAGCACCTCCAGCAGCAGCCCCTCCATCTCGACGTCGGCCTTGTCGGTCTCGTCGATCAGCAGCACGGTCGGTTCGTCGCCGCGGATCGCGGTCAGCAGGGGGCGCGGGAGCAGGAACTCCTCGCTGAAGATGTCGGTGCGGGTCTCGTCCCAGCTCTCGTCCCGGCCGGCGCTGATCCGCAGCAGCTGCTTGGCGTGGTTCCACTCGTACAGCGCGCGGGACTCGTCGACGCCCTCGTAGCACTGGAGCCGTACCAGCCGGGCCCCGGCGACCTTGGCGACGGCTTTGGCCAGCTCGGTCTTGCCCACCCCGGCGGGCCCCTCCACCAGCAGCGGCTTGCCGAGCCGGTCGGCGAGGAAGACGGTCGTGGCGACGGCGGGGGAGGCGAGGTACCCGGTCTCGGCGAGACGGGCGGAGACATCGCCGACGGACGTGAACAACGGGGGCCTCCGGCTGATCGGGTCCATGCTTCTGCGCTTCCGCCCACTATCTAAGCGCTTGTTCAGTCCATCTGTCACGCCTCGGCCGTCCGCACGCCCGTCAGCCCAGCAGGACGACCTCCAGCGTCCGCGGACCGTGCACCCCCTCCACCCGGTCCAGCTCGATGTCGCTCGTCGCCGAGGGGCCGGAGATCCAGGTCAGGGGGCGGGCGGGGGAGAGGCGTCCGAGCGCCTGCGGGACGGAGGAGACGACCTGCTCGGGCACGCGGACGACGCAGATGTGGTGGTCGGGGATCAGGGTGATGCGGCGGCGGCCCTGGTCCCCGGAGCCGTCGAGGACGATCGTGCCGGTCTCGGCGATCGCCACCGCGCAGCCCGTGACCACACTCCCCACGCGGTCCAGCCGCTGCGGTGTGCTCGCGGCACGGTCGTGGATCCGCACGGGATCGGCGGCCGACATCCACGCGGGCGGCAGGCCCGGGGGTACCAGCACCTCCTCGGAGCCACGCTCGGCGAGCAGCCGCATGATCAGGTACGGCAGTTCCTCGGCGTCCGAACGGTGCACGACCGCCCGGTAGTCCGCCAGGTTCTCTGCGAGCAGGTCCACGGTCTCCTCGGCCGTCCGCTCACCGTGCTCGCGCAGATAGTCCCGGCCGACGGCCTCCTCGTACGGCCGTGTCTCCGGTGTGACGTCCGCGAGCGCGCGCCGCACCCGCCCCAGGACCCGTTCCCTGCTGCTCACTTGGCCTCGTCCTTTCCGCCGCGCGTCCGCTGCCACCAGTCCCGGAACGGCTCCGTCGGCACGGCGGGCAGGTCCCGGGTGCCGCTCCACGCCCGGCCGGGGCCGGGCAGCGTACGGGGATGCAGCCGGCGGGTGCGGGAGGCCAGCCGCTGACCCGTGCGCAGCGCGCCCGGGTGGGCGAACGCCCAGCGCGCCGCCCGCATCGCCGCCCGCTCGGCCGCGTGTCCCTTGGCCGGCTTCAGCAGCACCTTGTTGCCCTCCCGCACGGCCGGGCCGCCCTCGACGACCCGCTCCCGCAGGTGCACCAGCACCTCGGGGATGTCGATGGCGACGGGGCACACCTCGTAGCAGGCGCCGCAGAGCGAGGAGGCGTACGGCAGGGAGGCGTCGATCTCGCTTCCCGTGCCCCGCAGTTGGGGGCTGAGGATGGCGCCGATCGGGCCCGGGTACACCGAGCCGTACGCGTGGCCGCCCGCCCGCTCGTACACCGGGCACACGTTCAGGCAGGCGGAGCAGCGGATGCAGCGCAGCGCCTGGCGGCCGACCCGGTCGGCGAGGGTGTCGGTGCGGCCGTTGTCGAGGAGCACCAGGTGGAACGTGCGCGGCCCGTCCTCGTCCGTCGTGCCGGTCCACATACTGGTGTACGGGTTCATGCGCTCGGCGGTGGAGGAGCGGGGCAGGGTCTGAAGGAACACCTCCAGGTCCCGCCAGGTGGGCACGATCTTCTCGATGCCGACGACCGAGATCAGCGTCTCGGGCAGGGTCAGGCACATCCGGCCGTTCCCCTCGGACTCCACGACCACCAGGGTGCCGGTCTCGGCGACCATGAAGTTGGCGCCCGAGATGCCGACCTTGGCCCGCAGGAACTTCTCCCGCAGGTGCAGCCGGGCCGCCTCCGCGAGTTCGGCGGGGCTGTCCGTCAGGCCCTCGGGGGCCGGGCGGCCCCAGGCGCCCATCTCGCTCGCGAAGATGTCCCGGATCTCGCCCCGGTTGCGGTGGATGGCGGGGACGAGGATGTGCGAGGGCCGGTCCCGGCCCAACTGCACGATCAGTTCGGCGAGATCGGTCTCATAGGCGTGGATGCCCTCGGCGAGCAGTGCCTCGTTGAGCCCGATCTCCTGCGTGGCCATCGACTTGACCTTGACGGCCTCCGACTCGCCGGTCTCCTTGACCAGGTCGGCGACGACCCGGTTCGCCTCGTCGGCGTCGGCCGCCCAGTGGACCGTACCGCCCGCCGCGGTGACCGATTCCTCCAACTGGACCAGGTAGCGGTCGAGATGGCGCAGGGTGTGGTCCTTGATCCGCCGGCCCGCCTCGCGCAGTTCGGCCCAGTCCGGCAACTCGGCGACGGCCTGGGCCCGTTTGGCGCGGATGGTGTGCGTGGCGTGCCGGAGGTTGCCGCGCAGGGTCTGGTCGTGGACGGCATCCCGGGCCGCCTCGGGAAAGGCCGGCATACCGACGAACGTCCCGCTCATACCGCCGCGTCCTGCTCCGTGCCGGCCGTGCCCGTTCCGCTTCCGGTCACGTCGTCCTCCTCGGTGCTCGCCAGGATCTCCGCGATGTGCACGGACCGCATCGCCGTCCGCAGCCGGCTCATCGTGCCGCCGATGTGCATCAGGCAGGAGTTGTCGGCCGCGCACAGCACCGAGGCACCCGTCGACTCCGCGTTGCGCACCTTGTCCGCGCCCATCGCCGCCGACACGTCCGCGTTCTTCACCGCGAACGTCCCTCCGAAGCCGCAGCACTCCTCGGCCCCCGGGAGCTCGACGAGTTCCAGCCCCTTCACGGCCTCCAGGAGCCGGCGGGGCCGGTCGCCGAGGCCCAGGCCGCGCAGCCCGTGGCACGTCGGGTGGTAGGTGACCCGGTGCGGGTAGTACGCGCCGACGTCCGTCACCCCCAGGACGTCCACCAGGAACTCCGTCAGCTCGTACGTCTTCGGCACCACCGGCGCCAGAGTCCGCGCGAGCGACTCGCCCCGCCCCTCGGCCCGCGCCCGCTCGCCGAGCCGGGGATACAGCTCCCGCACCATCGCCCCGCACGACCCGGACGGCGTCACGATCGCCTCGTACTCCCCGAACACCTCGGCGAAGTGCCGGGCCAGCGGCTCGGTCCCGTGCCGGTAGCCGGTGTTGTAGTGCGCCTGACCACAGCACGTCTGCGCCATCGGAAAGTCGACCTCGACGCCCAGCCGGGTCAGCAGCCTCACCACGGCCCGCCCGGTGTCCGGATAGAGCGTGTCGTTGACACAGGTCAGGAACAGGGCGACACGCATCGCGGCTCCTCGGGGTCGGTCGGCGGACGAGTGCAGGGTATGGGGCGAAGGGCACCGCGGGGGAGGGCGCCACCCACCGCCCGGCGAGCCGGGGCGACGGCGCACGGCGTCGCGAGAGGGCCTCCCCTCACCGCGCGGCGAGCCGGCCGCCGCTCCCGGCAGGGCGAGCCTGCCGCCGCTCAGCGCGTGGCGAGCCGGGGCGACCGCGCACCGCGTCGCGGGCCGGTCACCGCTCAGCGCAGGGCGAAGCCGGTCACCGCGTGGCACGCCGGGGCCACCGCTCACTGCACGGCGGGCCGGCCTCCGCTCACCGCCCGGCGAGTCGGGTCTCCGCTCACCGCAAGGCGAGCCGGGTCTCCGCGTCCCGCCAGCGGCCGGTGTCGCCGCGCGGGGTGTACCTGGTCAGCGGCTGGGTGCGGACGAGCAGCCGGCGCATGTCGGCGAGGTCGCCCACCAGGCCGTGGGTGCGGGCCTGCACCAGCACGTTGCCGAGCGCGGCCGCCTCCGTCGCGCCGGCCACCACCGGCAGCCCGCAGGCGTCGGCGGTCAGCTGGCACAGCAGCGCGTTGCGGGTGCCGCCGCCGACGACGTGCACCACGTCCACGGCGTGGTCGGCGAGCCGCTGGGCGTCCGCGACGGCCCGGCGGTGGGCGAGCGCCAGCGAGTCGAGGATGCACCGGGTGACCTCGGCCCGCGTGCCGGGCACCGGCTGCCCCGAGGACCGGCACGCTTCCGCGATCCGCTCCGGCATCCGTCCCGGTGCGAGGAACGCCGTGTCGCCGGCGTCCACCACCGAGCGCAGGCCGGGCGCCCCCGCGGCCTCCCGGAGCAGCGTCCCGAGGTCCGGCTCGCCCCAGGCGCGCCGGCACTCCTGGAGCAGCCACAGCCCCATGATGTTGCGCAGATAGCGCACGGTGCCGTCGAGCCCCAGCTCGTTGGTGAAGTTCGCGGCGCGGCTCTCCTCGGTGAGCACCGGAGCGGCCAGCTCCAGGCCGGCCAGCGACCAGGTGCCGGTGCAGATGTAGGCGAAGCGCCCGCCCACGGCCGGCACCGCGGCGACCGCCGACGCCGTGTCGTGCGAGCCGACCGCGGTCACCGGCACCGGCCCGTCCAGCCCCGTCTCCTCCAGTACCCGGGGCCGCAGCAGCCCCGCCGGATCGCCCGGCCGGCGCAGCGGCGCGAACAGGCCGAGGTCGATGCCCAGGCGCTGGGCGAGGCGGTACGCCCAGTCGCCCGTGCGGGGGTCGACCAGCTGGGTGGTGGAGGCGTTGGTCAGCTCGGTGCCCTGCTCGCCCGTCAGCCAGTACGTCAGCAGGTCCGGGATCAGCAGCAGCCGCCGGGCCTGGGCGAACTGGGCCGAGGAGCGGGCGGCGACCAGCTGGTACAGGGTGTTGAACGGGGCGTACTGCACCCCGGTCGCCGCGTACAGCTCCTCGGCCGGCACAGTCGCCCATACCTTCTCGGCGACGCCCTCCGTGCGGGCGTCGCGATAGTGCGCCGGGTTGCCCAGCAGGGCCCCGTCGGCGTCCAGCAGACCGTGGTCGACGGCCCAGCTGTCGATGCCGACGGAGTCGACCTGTCCCGCCGCGCGCAGCCCGTCCAGCACCCCGGCGTACAGGCCCAGCACGTCCCAGCGCAGCCCCTCCGCCACCTGGACCGGCCGGTTGGGGAACCGGTGCGCCTCGCTCAGCTCCAGCGCGCCGTACCCGACCCGGCCGACCATCACCCGCCCGCTGGACGCCCCCAGGTCCACGGCGGCGTACGACCGTCCGCTCCCGCTCATCGCAGGAAGGCGGCCGCCACGCCCGCGTCGACCGGAATGTGCAGCCCGGTGGTGTGGGTGAGGTCCCCGCCCGTCAGCGCGAACACCGCGTTCGCCACGTGCTCGGGCAGCACCTCCCGTTTGAGCAGGGTCCGCTGGGCGTAGAACTCGCCCAGCCCCTCCTCCGGCACCCCGTACACCGCGGCGCGCCGCGCCCCCCAGCCGCCCGCGAAGATCCCGGAGCCGCGCACCACCCCGTCGGGGTTGACACCGTTCACCCGGATCCCGTGTTCGCCCAGCTCGGCGGCGAGCAGCCGCACCTGGTGGGCCTGGTCGGCCTTCGTCGCCGAGTAGGCGATGTTGTTCGGGCCGGCGAACACCGCGTTCTTCGAGACGATGTACACGAGGTCACCGCCGAGCCCCTGCGCGATCATCAGCCGTGCCGCCTCCCGCGACACCAGGAACGAGCCCCGGGCCATGATGTCGTGCTGGAGGTCCCAGTCCTTCGCGGACGTCTCCAGCAGCGGCTTGGAGACGGAGATCCCGGCGTTGTTCACCACCAGGTCCACCCCGCCGAGGGCGAGCACGGTCGCCCGGAAGGCCTCGGCGATCTGCTCCTCGTCGGTCACGTCGACGGTGACGGCAACCGCCTTGTCCGGCCCGCCGAGTTCCTCGGCGACGGCCCGCGCGCTCTCCCCGTTCAGATCGGCTACGACGACACAGGCGCCCTCGGCGGCCAGCCGGCGCGCGACGGCCTTCCCGATCCCGCTCCCGGCGCCCGTCACCAGCGCCACCCGCGTGGCCAGCGGCTTCGGTTCCGGCATGCGCCGGAGCTTGGCCTCCTCCAGCGCCCAGTACTCGATGCGGAACTTCTCGGCCTCCTCGATCGGCGCGTAGCCGGACACGGCCTCCGCGCCCCGCATGACGTTGATCGCGTTGACGTAGAACTCCCCGGCCACCCGGGCGGTCTGCTTGTCCTTGCCGAAGGAGAACATGCCGACGCCGGGCACGAGCACGATCGCCGGATCGGCACCGCGCATGGGAGGGGAGTCCGGCAGCGCGTGCTGTGCGTAGTAGGCGGCGTACGCCTCCCGGTACGCGGTGTGCAGTTCCCTCAGCCGGGCGACCGCGTCCTCCAGGGGCGCCGTCGGCGGCAGGTCGAGCACCAGGGGTCGTACCTTGGTCCGCAGGAAGTGGTCCGGGCAGGACGTGCCGAGCGCGGCGAGCCGCGGGTGTTCCGCGCGGGCGAGGAAGTCCAGCACCGCGTCGGAGTCGGTGAAGTGCCCGACCTGCGGCCGGTCCTGCGAGGCGACGGCCCGGACGTACGGCGCGAGGGCGGCCGCCCGCTCCCGGCGGTCCGCCTCGGGCAGCGCGTCGTAGCCCTGGAGCACCGGCCCGAAGGGCTCCGGCTTCCCGCGCTCGGCCAGGAACGCCTCGGCGGTGCGGATGATGTGCAGGGAGTTCCGCTCGCACTCCTCGGAGCTGTCGCCCCAGGCGGTGATGCCGTGTCCGCCGAGGACGCACCCGACGGCCCGCGGGTTGGCCTCCTTCACGGCGGCGATGTCCAGGCCCAGTTGGAAGCCCGGCCGCCGCCACGGCACCCACACCACGCTGTCCCCGAAGCACTCGGCGGCCAGCTGCTCCCCGTCGGCCGCACAGGCGAGCGCGATCCCCGAGTCCGGATGCAGGTGGTCCACGTGCGGGGCGTCGACCAGCCCGTGCATGGCGGTGTCGATGGACGGCGCGGCCCCGCCCTTCCCGTGCAGGCAGTAGTCGAAGGCGCCCACCATCTCGTCCTCGCGCTCCACCCCCGGGTACACGTCCTTGAGCGCCCGCAGCCGGTCCAGCCGCAGCACGGCGAGCCCCGCCTCCGTGAGCGTCCCGAGGTCCCCGCCGGACCCCTTGACCCACATCAGCTCCACCTCGCCCCCGGTGACGGGATCGGCCGCGGTGCCTTTCGCGGACGCGTTGCCACCGGCGTAGTTGGTGTTCCGGGGATCGGAGCCGAGCCGATGAGACCGGGCGAGCAGATCGGCAGCGGCGGGACGGACAGCCATGAGTACGGTTCCCTTTCAGAAGAGGAGGCGTTTCGAAGGGGCGCGGGGAACTGCGCGGCAGGCTACGGACAACCCGCACCGGGCGGACAACGGAAAGGGGCAGACGCGGCTACGCCCCCCACCCCGCCTGCCGCCCCCCGACCCGCTCGGCGACGACCCTCTCTGCCCACCCGGACCGGCCATACGCGGCCAGGGGGTCCGGGGCCAGCCCCATCTCCTCCCGCACCTCCCGAAGAAGCGGACGCACATCCGTGTCGTACGCGTCCATCAGCACCGCGTTCGCGCCGAGCACATCCCCGGATTCCTGCGCGGCGGACAGCGCGGCCCGGTCCACCAGCAGCGCCTTCGCCGTGGCCTCCTGCACGTTCATCACCGAGCGGATGATCGCCGGGATCTTCGCCTCGATGTTGTGGCACTGGTCGAGCATGAAGGCCACGTCCGGTGCGAGCCCGCCGCCGCGGACGACCTCGTACATGATCCGGAACAGCTGGAACGGGTCGGCGGCCCCGGCCATCAGATCGTCGTCGGCGTAGAACCGGCTGTTGAAGTCGAACCCGCCGAGCCTTCCCTCCCGCAGCAGTGTCGCCACGATGAACTCGATGTTCGTGCCCGGCGCGTGGTGCCCGGTGTCGACGACCACCCGCGCCTTCGGGCCCAGCTTCAGGCAGTGCGCGTACGCCGTTCCCCAGTCCGGTACGTCCGTCGTGTAGAACGCCGGCTCGAAGAGCTTGTACTCCAGCAGCATCCGCTGCCCCTCGCCGAGCCGCCCGTACACCTCGGCCAGCCCCTCGGCGAGCCGGTCCTGCCGGGCCCGTACGTCGTCCTGCCCCGGGTAGTTGGTGCCGTCCGCGAACCACAGCTTCAGCTCCCGGGACCCGGTCGCGTCCATGATGTCCACGCACTCCAGCAGGTGGTCCACCGCCTTGCGGCGCACCGCCGCGTCCGGATGGCAGATGCTGCCCAGCCGGTAGTCGTCGTCCTGGAAGGTGTTGGAGTTGACCGCGCCCAGCCGCAGCCCGCGCTCCTTCGCGTACGTGGCCAGCTCCGCGTAGTCCTCGACGGTGTCCCACGGGATGTGCAGGGCCACGGTCGGGGCCACGCCGGTGAACTCGTGCACCTTCGCAGCGTCGTCCAGCTTTTCGAACGGATCGCGCGGCACACCGGCCTGCGCGAACACCTTGAACCGGGTGCCCGAGTTCCCGTACGCCCACGACGGCGTCTCGACGGCCTGGGTCTTGAGCGCGGCCTTCACCGCGGCGAGGTCGGTCACGTGCGGGCTCCTGACGATGTCGGTCGGAACGACTGAACGGTGTGAAACGATTCAGTCCCGCAAGCTATGAGCCGGCCGGAGACGTGTCAAGCAGTCCGGCGGATCCGCCCGCCGGGACGGGGGCGGACGCGCGGGACCGACCTCCAGCCGCCGAAACTTTTTCGATCCGGACCCATTGACGTGCCAGGCCCCGGATGCCTACGGTCCCGGCAATCCAGTTGAAACCTTTCACGACGCCGGGAGTGAACCCGCGGATGTCGTCGAGGAGCCCCCATGACCCACCCGCCCGACACGGGACCGGCCCCGGTGCTCGCGCTGAAGGGCGTCACCAAGTCCTTCGGCGCCGTACGGGCCCTGCGGGACGTCTCCCTGGAGCTGCTGCCAGGCGAGGTGCACGCCCTCGCCGGGGAGAACGGCGCGGGCAAGTCGACCCTGATCAAGACACTCTCCGGGGTGCACCGCCCGGACACCGGACAGGTGCTGCTCGACGGCCGGCCCGTCGTCTTCCACGGACCCGGTGACGCCCGCGACGCCGGGATCGCCGTGATCTACCAGGAGCCGACGCTCTTCCCCGACCTGTCGATCGCCGAGAACATGTTCATGGGCCGTCAGCCCCGGCGTGCCTTCGGCAGGATCGACCACAAGGCCACACGCTCGGCGACGGCAGCCCTGATGAAGCGGCTCGGCGTCGACCTCGACCCCGACCGCCCGGCCCGCGGGCTGTCCATCGCGGACCAGCAGATCGTGGAGATCGCCAAGGCGCTCTCGTTCGACGCCCGGGTCCTGATCATGGACGAACCGACGGCCGCCCTGACCGGCAGCGAGGTCGCCCGCCTCTTCGGCGTCGTCCGCACCCTGCGCGACCAGGGCGCCGCCGTGCTGTTCATCTCGCACCGCCTGGAGGAGATCTTCCAGATCTGCGCGCGGGTCACCACCCTGCGGGACGGCGCCTGGATCGCGAGCGAGCCGCTCGAGGGCATGACCGAGGACGACCTGGTGCGCCGCATGGTCGGCCGCGACCTCGCCGAGCTCTATCCGAAGAAGCCGGTCGAGACAGGCGACGTCGCCCTCAGCGTCCGGCGGCTGACCCGCGAGGGCGTCTTCACCGACGTCTCCTTCGAGGTGCGCCACGGCGAGATCGTGGGCCTCGCCGGACTGGTCGGCGCCGGCCGCACCGAGGTCGCCCGGGCCGTGTTCGGCGTCGACCGCCGGGACGCCGGCGAGGTCGAGGTCGACGGCCGTCGGCTCACCAACGGAGCCCCGTCCACCGCGATGGCCGCGGGGCTAGCCCTCGTCCCCGAGGACCGGCGCGCCCAGGGCCTGGTGATGCACATGTCCATCGAGCGGAACATCGGCCTCACCGGACTGCGCACGACCGCGAAGGCCGGACTGATGGACCGCGGCGCCGAGCGCAGCCGCTCCCTGGACTGGGCCGTGCGGCTCCAGGTGAAGTACGCCCGGATCGCCGACACCGTCGCCACGCTGTCCGGCGGCAACCAGCAGAAGGTCGTCCTCGCGAAGTGGCTCGCCACCGGCCCCAAGGTGCTGATCGTCGACGAGCCCACGCGCGGCATCGACGTCGGCACCAAGGCCGAGGTGCACCGGCTCCTCGGCGAGCTGGCGGCCGACGGCGTCGCCGTCCTGATGATCTCCTCCGACCTGCCCGAGATCCTCGGCATGGCCGACCGCGTGCTGGTCATGCACGAGGGCCGGATCACCGCCGAACTGCCACGCTCCAGAGCCACGGAGGAAACCGTGACGGCCGCAGCCACCGGGAGGACCACAGCCACCGGGGGGACCGCAGCCACTGGCGGGACCGCAGTCACCGGGGGGACCGCCGCATGACGGTCACCGCACCCGATCACGCTCCGCCCGCCGAGGCACCCCGATCGAGCGGGACCCGGCTCGTCGACCGCGTCTTCAGGATGCGCGAACTCGCCATCCTGGTCGTCTTCCTGGTGATGATCGTCGTCACCCAGCTCGGCAACAGCCAGTTCCTGTCCGAACAGGGCATCAAGGACCTGCTGCTGAACGCGACCATCCTGGTGCTGGTCGCCACCGGCCAGTCCCTGGTCGTCATCACCCGCAACGTCGACCTGTCCGTCGGCTCCACCCTCGGCATCAGCGCCTTCGCCGCCGGCACCTGGCTGCACGGCGGCGGCAACCCCGTCGTCGCCGTCCTCCTCGCCGTCCTCCTCGGGGTCGCCTCCGGACTCCTCAACGGCCTGCTCGTCAGCCTCGGCCAGGTACCCGCGCTCGTCGTCACCCTCGGCACCCTCTACATCATCCGCGGCATCGACTCCATCTGGGTCGGCTCCCGCCAGATCACCGCGGCCGACCTGCCCGGCTCCTTCGTGGACTTCGGCTCCGGCGGCCTGACCGCTGTGCCGTACCTCGCCCTGATCGCGCTGGCCGTGCTGATCGCCACCGCCTACTACCTCAAACACTTCGGCAGCGGACGCGAGTTGTACGCCCTCGGCTCAAACCCTGAGGCCGCCCGCCTCGCCGGCATCCCGGTGCGCAAGCGGATCCTGGCCGCCTACACCTTCTGCGGCGGCCTCGCCGGCCTCGCCGGCGCGCTCTACCTGGCCCGGTTCGGCAACGTCGACTCCGGCACCGGCAACGGCTACGAACTCACCGTCGTCAGCGCCGTCGTCGTCGGCGGTGTCGTCTTCACCGGCGGCTCCGGCAGCGTCTACGGCGCCGCGCTCGGCGCCCTGCTGCTCACCTCCGTGAACAGCGTGCTGCCCGCCCTCGGCGTCAGCTCCGTCTGGGTGCTCGCCATCAACGGCATCCTGCTCCTCCTCGCCATCGCGGCCGACCGGATCGTCGTCCTGCGCGTGGCCCAGGCCCTGAAGAAGAGGAACGCCCGCCATGCCTGACTCGCTGACCCGCGCCATCCGCTGGGACACGGTGGTCGGCGCGCTACTGATCGTCCTGCTCCTGCTGTCCTTCGGCTTCGTGGACGGCTTCGGCAACGCCCTCAACCTGTCCTTCCTCCTCGGCAACGCCCTCCCCATCGCGCTGATCGCCCTGCCGATGACCCTGCTGGTCGTCGCCGGCGAGATCGACCTGTCCGTCGCCTCCACGGCGGGCCTGTCCGGAGCGGTCATGGGCAGACTGTGGAACGCGGGCCTGGCCATCGAGACGATCATCCCGCTGTGCCTGCTGCTCGGGATCTGCTGCGGGCTGGTCAACGGCCTGCTGGTGACCCGGCTCGGGCTGCCCTCCCTCGCCGTCACCATCGGCACCCTCGCCGCCTACCGGGGCATCGCCCAGATCGTCCTCGGCTCCGACGCGGTCACCGACTTCCCCACCCAGTACCTGGACTTCGCGGCCGGCCGGCTCGGCGACACGTTCCTGCCCCAGGCCTTCCTGCCCTTCCTGGTGCTGCTCGCCGTGGCCGTCGTCGTCCTGCACGCCACCCCGTTCGGCCGGTCGCTGTTCGCGGTCGGCGCGAGCGAGGAGGCGGCGCGGTTCGCCGGGATCCGGGTCAGGCGCACCAAGCTGCTGCTGTTCGTCGCCACCGGGTTCATGTCCGCCCTGACCGGCGTCTTCTGGGCCCTGCACTACGCGAGCGCCCGCTACGACAACGCCACGGGCCTCGAACTCTCCGTCGTCGCCGCGGTGTTGCTGGGCGGGATCGACTTCGACGGGGGGAAGGGGACGCTGGGGGGTGCGATCGCCGGGGTGTTCCTGCTGGGGGCCTTGCAGAACGTGATGAGTCTGCTGAACGTTTCCGCGCAGTCGCAGATTGTCGTCACCGGCGTGCTGTTGGTCGTGTCCGTGCTGGGGCCCCGCGTGGCTCGGCAGGTTGTCGGCGCCGCCGGGTAGGCCGGTCGCCGGCTGCGGGGCCGTCGTGGCTGGTCGCGCCCGCGCGGCGGAGCCGCACATCGAAACAGCCCCGCGCCCCTTCAGGAACGCTTTCACCCACCCTCGTTGTGAAGGACCCTCCGTATGCGCACCGCGTTCGTTCGTCGTACCTGTCTCGCCCTCGTCGCCGTGACCTCTCTCGCCCTCGCCCTCACCGCCTGCGGCGGTACCACCAAGAGCGACGTCAAGGACGACGGCGGGGCCGCCGTCAGTGCCGGGAAAGCCGATCCGGGCGCCGCCATCAAGAAGGGGCTGACCGTCGGGTTTCTGCCGAAGCAGGTCAACAACCCTTACTTCACCACGGCCGACAAGGGCGGGCAGAAGGCACTCGCCGAACTGGGGGAGTCGTACAAGGAGGTCGGTCCCTCCAGCGCCACCGACACCAGCGGGCAGGTGAGCTACGTCAACACCCTCACCCAGCAGCAGGTCGACGCCATGGCCGTCTCCGCGCAGGACCCGGGCGCGCTGTGCACCGCGCTGAAGCAGGCCATGAAGAACGGCATCAAGGTCGTCACCTACGACTCCGACACCAACCCCGGCTGCCGCAACGCCTTCGTGTCGCAGGCCTCCGCCGAGGACCTGGGCCGTACCGAGGTACGGCTGATGGCCGAGCAGATCGGGTACAAGGGCGAGATCGCCATCCTGTCCGCCGCGCAGACCGCGACGAACCAGAACACCTGGATCGGCTACATGAAGGACGAGCTGAAGGACCCCAAGTACAAGAACGTCAAGCTCGTCAAGATCGCCTACGGCAACGACGACGCGCAGGCCTCCTTCCAGCAGACCCAGGGCCTGCTCCAGGAGCACCCGGACCTGAAGGGGATCATCTCCCCGACCACCGTCGGCATCAAGGCGGCCGCCCAGTACCTGTCCGGCTCCAAGTACAAGGGCAAGGTCAAGCTGACCGGGCTCGGCACCCCCGACGACATGCGCAAGTACGTCAAGAACGGCACCGTCGACGCCTTCGAGCTGTGGGACCCGGCGAAGCTCGGCGACCTGGCCGCGCGTACCGCCGTCGCCCTGGCGTCCGGGCAGATCACCGGCAAGGAGGGCGAGACCTTCAAGGCCGGCTCGACCAGCTACACACTCGGCAAGGACGGTGTCATCAACCTGGGCAAGCCCACCGTCTTCGACGCCAAGAACATCGACCGGTTCGACTTCTGACCCCGGGGCGGTACGACGTGTTCCACCTCGCCCAGCCGCGGCAGCCCTGCCCGTCATGACGGTAATGTGAAGGCCCTTCCGGCCCCGAGAGGGCCTTCCCACCGCCCGCCCCTCGTCCCTGCTGGAGGTCTGGAACCCGATGGCCCAGTCGGTGGGTATCAAGGACGTCGCCCGCGCCGCCGGCGTGTCGGTGGGCACGGTGTCGAACGTCATCAACCGCCCGGACACCGTCGCCGGCGAGACCCGCGGCCGGGTCCTGGCCGCCATCGACCGGCTCGGTTACGTCCGCAGCGAGTCGGCCCGCCAGCTGCGCGCGGGCCGCAGCCGGATCATGGGCCTGCTCGTGCTGGACATGGGCAACCCCTTCTTCGTCGACGTGGCGCGCGGCGCCGAGCGCGCCGCTCGCGCCGCCGGGCTCGGCGTGATGGTCTGCAACAGCGCGCAGAACGCCGCCGAGGAGGCCGAGTACCTGGCACTCTTCGCCGAACAGCGGGTGCGGGGCGTGCTGCTCACCCCCGCCGACGCCACCGGCCGCAACATCGACGCCTTCCGCCGGCACGACATCCCCTTCGTGCTGGTCGACCGGGTGTCCGAGGGCACCACCGAGTGCTCGGTCTCCGTCGACGACGTCACCGGCGGCGCTCTGGCCGTCCGCCACCTCGTTGACGCCGGGCACCGGTCCCTCGCCTACGTCAGCGGCCCGCCCGGCCTCAACCAGGTCCGCGACCGCCGCACCGGCGCCCTGCAGGCCCTCGCGGAGGCCGGGCTCGGCCCCGGCGCCCTGCGCGAACTGCCCACCGAACGCCTCGACGTGGCCGCCGGCCGGGACGCGGGCGCCCGCCTGCTCGGCCTCGCCGACCGGCCCACCGCCGTCTTCTGCGCCAACGACCTCCTCGCCCTCGGTGTCCTCCAGGCCCTGTACGCGGCCGGGGTGGTCGTCCCGGACGACCTGGCCATCGTCGGCTACGACGACATCGAGTTCGCCGCCGCGGCGGCCGTACCGCTGACCTCCGTACGGCAGCCCGCCGTCACCTTGGGCTCCCTGGCCGCCGAGCTCCTCCTGGAGGAGACCGAGCAGGGCGAGGGCACACAGCCGCACGAGCACCGGCGGGTCGTCCTCCAGCCGGAACTGGTCGTACGGCGCTCCAGCCTGACGGCGCGCTGACCGGCACCGGCCGCCCGGTATCTACCGCTCCAGCACCGGCCGCGCCGGCCCCGGCCCCGGCGGGCGGCCCGGAAACGCGGTTGCGTGCGGGGCCCTGCCGCATAGGCTCGGTTCCATGACGGAGCCGGTGAGCACCCAGCTGAAACCCCTGCCCGACGACTGGCAGCGCGCCCTCGCCGTGGTCGCGCACCCCGACGACCTGGAGTACGGGTGCGCGGCGGCCGTCGCCGCCTGGACCGACGCCGGACGCGAGGTCTCGTACGTGCTCGCCACCCGCGGCGAGGCCGGCATCGACACCCTCGACCCCGCCACCTGCGGCCCCCTGCGCGAGCGGGAGCAGCGGGCGAGCGCGGCCGTCGTCGGCGTCACCTCGGTGGAGTTCCTGGACCACCGGGACGGGGTCGTCGAGTACGGGCCCGCGCTGCGCCGCGACATCGCCGCCGCGATCCGCCGCCACCGGCCCGAACTCGTCATCACCCTCAACCACCGCGACACCTGGGGCGGGGTCTACTGGAACACCCCCGACCACGTCGCCGTCGGCCGCGCCACCCTGGACGCCGCGGGGGACGCCGGCAACCGCTGGATCTTCCCGGAACTGATCGAGCAGGGCCTCGACCCCTGGGACGGCGTCCGCCGGGTCGCGGTCGCCGGCTCCAGCACCCCCACCCACGCGGTGGACGCCACGCCCGGTCTGGAGCGAGCGGTCCGCTCGCTGCTCGAACACCGCACCTACATCGAGGCGTTGACCGACCAGGACCCTCAGACGTACGCCCGGGAGTTCCTCACCGGCAACGCCACCGCCGCCGGGGAACGCTTCGGCGGCACACCGGCGGTGACGTTCGAGGTGTTCAGCCGCTGACCGCCCGGGCCGCCGGCTGTCCCGGCCGTCGGCCACCGCTCCCGGGGCTTTTGCGGGGGAATGCGCCCGGTAGGCTGGTCCCATGCCTGATCAGATAGCCGGCCTCTCCGAGCTGCGCGGGGACTGCGCCCGCTGCTTCGGGCTGTGCTGCGTCGCCCTGCCCTTCGGTGCCTCCTCGGACTTCGCGCTCGACAAGCCCGCGGGCAAGCCCTGCCCCAATCTCCAGGGGGACCACCGCTGCGGCATCCACACCGAGCTGCGCACGAAGGGATTCACCGGCTGCACGGTGTACGACTGCTTCGGCGCGGGCCAGAAGGTCGCCCAGGTCACCTTCGGCGGACAGGACTGGCGCACCGGGACCAAGGAGCACGCCCGCGCGATGTTCGACGTGTTCCCGGTCGTCCGGCAACTGCACGAACTGCTGTGGTACCTGACCGAGGCGCTGGGCCTGCCCGCCGCCCGCCCCGTCCACGCCGGTCTGCGCCGCGCGCTGGCGGAGACCGAGCGCCTGACCCTGCTCCCGCCCGGGGAACTGGCCGGGCTCGACGTGGCCGCTCACCGGCAGGAGGTCAACGTGCTGTTGCTGCGCGCCGGCGAGCTGGTCCGGGCCGGCGCCGGCGGAAAGAAGGGCAAGGGCAAGGACCGCCGGGGCGCCGACCTGATGGGGGCCCGCCTCAGGGGCGCCGACCTGCGGGGCGCGAGCCTGCGCGGCGCCTGCCTCATCGCGGCCGACCTCACCGGCGCCGACCTGCGCGGAGCGGAGATGATCGGCGCCGACCTGCGGGACGCCGACCTCACCGACGCCGACCTGACCGGTGCGTTCTTCCTCACCCAGCCGCAGGTCGACTCCGCCCGCGGCAGCGCCGGCACGCGGCTGCCCACGTCAGTCCGTGCCCCGGTGCGCTGGGCAGCGGGCGGCTGAGGGGCGCTCCGCTGTGGGTGAGCGCCGCGAGAGGTCGTTGTTCGTCTGCAACGCCGTTGTGGCTTGTCGCGCAGTTCCTCGCGCCCCTTCGGGGCGCGTCCGGCGGTCCAACGACAGCCGCAGGCCCTCCGGCATCACTGTCAGGCGTTCGGTGACCCGCAGGCGGTAGGCGGGGTCGGCGGCGATGTCGTAGCGGCGCAGCAGCAGGCCGAGGACCAGGGTCGCCTCGTGCAGGGCGAACTGGCGGCCGATGCAGGCCCGCGCCCCGGTCCCGAACGGCTTGAAGGTGTGCGCGGGACGGGACCGCGCTGCCTTCGCCTCGAAGCGGTCCGGATCGAACCGGTCGGCGTCCTCGCCCCACACCTCCGGGTCCCGGTGCAGCAGCGGCAGCACCACCATCGCCCAGGCGCCCCGCCGCATCGGGTGCTCCCCGGCCAGCACCGTGTCCTCGCGGGCCTCTCGGGCGAAGGCGGGCGCGGTCGGCCACAGCCGCAGCGACTCGTCCAGCACACGGCGGACGTAGCGCAGCTTGGCCACCTGGTCGTAGCCGGGGGCGGGGGAGTCGCCCCAGACCTGCTCCACCTCGGCGCGGGCGCGGGCGGCCACCTCCGGATGCCGGGCCAGGTAGTACAGGGCGAAGGACAGCGCGCCCGAGGTCGTCTCGTGGCCGGCCACGAGGAACGTGATCACCTGCTTGCGGACGTTCTCCGGTGACAGCCGCTCCCCCGTCTCGGGGTGGGCCGTCTCCAGCATGCGGTCGAGCAGGTCCCCCTCTCCGCCGCCGGAGGCGCGCCGGGCCGCCACCACCTCGTCGACGATGCGGTTGAGGTGGGCGCGGTCGGCCGCGTTCCGCCGGGCCGCCCCGCGCAGCATCAGCGGCGCCAGCGGCGCGGGCACGCTGTTGAGCCGCTGCGCATAGGTCAGCGTGCCCACCATGGCGGTCACGAACGGGTGCGGACGATCCCGCTCGAAGGAGCCGAAGTCGTGCCCGAACCCGGTGCGGGCGATCGTCTCCAGGGTCAGCTTGGTCATGTCTCCCGCGACGTCCACCGTGCGCCCGGCGGCCGACTCTCGGTCCCAGCGGGCGGTCAGCCGCCCCGCGACCGACAGCATCATGCCGTGGTAGGCCGCCATGGCCTCCCGGCTGAAGCCGGGCGCCAGCACGTCGTGCGCCAGCTGCCAGTTCGGCTCGTGGTTGTACGCCGTGAACAGCCCGTCCCCGGCGAGCGGACGCAGATTGGCGACGCCGAGGCCGACGTGCTTGGCGAACCGCGACTCGTCGGCGAGGTCCGCGGCGAGCTTCGAACCCCACAGGAACACGAACTCGTTCCCGAACGCCCGGCGCCGGAAGATCGGGCCCAGCGCGCGTCCGAAGCGCATCGTGTCCTGCAGCGGGCGGCGCCGGTCCACGCCGATCACATCACCGAGCAGCGGCAGGCGGCGCGGCGGATGCGGGATGCGGTGCAGCTCGGGCCAGCCTTGCTCGGCGCCCCGGAACCCCTTCGGCAGCCCGGTCTCCGTCGGTTCCGCCATGACGAGATCCCCTTTGGTCCAGCGGACGGTGGTGCGGGTGGCCCACCCGTGTTGTACGTGAGTTCAATAGCGGGTTTCAGTGTGGTCCGGTGGTTGAACCCGCGTCAAGTAAAGTGACGCCATGCCCGCCAACCAGGGGGAGCGCACCCGGCGCAGACTCAGCACGGCGGAGCGCCGCGAGCAACTGCTGTCGGTCGGCGCGAAACTGTTCTCCGAGAGCCCGTACGACGACGTGTGGATCGAGCAGGTCGCCGAGATCGCCGGGGTCTCCCGCGGGCTGCTGTACCACTACTTCCCGACGAAGCGGGACTTCTTCGCGGCGGTCGTGGAGCGCGAGAGCGAGCGGATGCTGCGCATGACGGCGGCCGTGCCCGGGGTGCCGGTGCGCGAACAGCTCACCGCCGGCCTCGACACCTACCTGGCCTACGTGCAGGCCCACGCGCACGGTTTCCGCGCCTTCCACCGAGCCGACGCGGCCGGCGACCAGGCCGTGCGCCGGGTCTACCGGCGTGCCCTGGCCGCACAGGAACGCCAGATCCTCGCCGCCCTCGCGGCCGACCCCGAGTTCGGCCCTCTCGCCGAGCACAGCTCCCACGTCCGGCTCGCCGTACGCGGCTGGCTCGCCTTCACCACCGCCGTCTGCCTGGAATGGCTCCGCGACGGCGAACAGACCCGGGAGCAGGTCCGCGACCTGTGCGCCAGAGCCCTGCTGGGCGTCATCGAGTAGGGCTCCGGGCGCGCCCCGTAGGGGCGCGGCGCTGTGCCGATCTGCGGCTCCGCCGCGGGGGCGCCCCCAGCCACAGCGCTGCCGCACGGGACCGACGACCCTGCCGGCGCCGGCGTTACATCGGCAGCGCACACACCGCGACCGGCGACGCGAACGGCTCACCCGCAAGCCGCAGCTCACCCGCAAGCCGCAGCTCACCCGTGCCGGAGCCGACGTGGAACACACTGACCGTGCCCGACCGCTGGTTCGCCGTGAACAGCAACCGTCCGTCGGGCGACAGGGCGAGCTGCCGCGGGAAGTCCCCGGCGACGGGCACCGTGCCGAGCAGGCGCAGCCGCGCGCCCCCCGCCTCGATCGCGTACCGCGCCACGGTGTTGTCGCCGCGGCTGGCGAGGAACGCGTAAGCGCCGTCCGCCGTCACCACGAACTGCGCCGGGTAGTTGGTGCCGCCCGACGAACCGGAGGACTGGGGCTCGCCGATCGTCAGCCGGCCGGTGGTCCCGTCGTAGCCGCAGACGGAGACCGTGTCGTCGACCTCGTTGGCCAGGTACGCGTACCGGCCGCCCGGGTGGAACGTCAGATGGCGCGGCCCGGCGCCGGGCCGGGTGCGCGCCCGGGACACCTCGGCCAGGGTGCCGTCGCGCTGGTCGAGGCGGTACGTGTAGACGGTGTCGGTGCCCAGGTCGACGGCGAGGACGTGACCGCCGTCGGGGCCGGTGAGGAACTGGTGGGCGTGCGGGCCCTGCTGGCCGGGGCCCGGTGGGGGAGTGGTGTGGGTGACCAGGTCGGTGCGTTCCCCGATCGCGCCCGAGGCGTCGATCGGATGGACGGCCACGCTGCCCGACCCGTAGTCGGCGCTCAGCAGCCAGCGGCCGCCGGGGTGCACCGACAGATGGCAGGGGCCCGCCCCGCCGGTGCTCCGGGAGCCGAGGATCCGCCGGTCGGCGAGCCGTACGGCGGTCACCGCGCCGTCCTGGCGCTCGTCCACCGCGTACAGCGTGCGGCCGTCCGGGTGGAGCGCCAGGTACGACGGGTCGGCGACCCCGGTCAGCGTGCCCGAGCCGGTGATCCGGCCCGTGGCCGGGTCGTACGAGGCCAGCCCGATGCCGGTGCCGCCGCCCTCCACGGAGGTGTAGGTGCCGAGATACAGGGGGCGCGGGCGCCCCGCGGAGGCGGGCCGCTGCTCCGGCCGCTTGCGCGCGGCCGGCGCGCCGGGCTCCCCGGGCGGGGCCGCGGGCGCCGGGACCGCCACCACGGCGGCCGTACCCGCCGCGGCGGCGACGAACCGGCGCCTGCTCCAGCCCCGCCGGTCCGCGCGTCCGTCCGTGTCCATGCCACACCTCAGGTCGTCGTCGGTCGGCCCCGTGACCGACACCTTGGCCTGGACCTATGGTGAAAAGCAAGACCGGCAACGGGCGTTGCGGCCTGCGCAACGGGATGAGGTGAGCGCCGAACGAGGCCGGGCGGTCACCAGTCCCCGTCCTCCACGGGCCGGCCCGGCGCGTCCTTCAGCGGCTTCACCTGGCCCGGCGAAGGCTGATGCCAGGGGTCCAGGTCGTCCCCGAGCCAGTCGCCGACCGGCTTGACCGCGCCCAGGGTGTCCGCCGGCGCGAGGTCCTCCGCATCCTGGTCGTAGTAGTCGTACCAGGGCAGGCCCGCCCGGGTGTACGCCGCCCGGTCCACCGGGGACGGCGGTGCCGGCTCGCCGGTGATGCGGCGCCACTCCGGAGGCGTGACCAGATGCACGAACACCCGTCCGGAGGGCTCCTTCGACCAGTGTCTGAGCGGGCGGTCGTCCCGGTACACCTCCTGGCGCATCGACCCGCCCACGCCCAGCCCCATGGCCGGCGCGCTCCGCGGGGCCGCGGCCCCGGGCGGCGGCGCCGCGCCGGGAGCGGGGGCCGCTCCGAAAGCCGGGGCCGCTCCGTACCCGGCGGCGGCCCCCGGCGGGGGCATCGCCCCGGGTGCGGGCATCGCCCCGGCTGTCGGCATCCCGCCGGGCGCCGGTGCCCCGTAGAGGCCGACGGGGCCCGTCGAGCGCATCCGCGCGCGCCGGGCGTCCTCCAGGCGCCGCCACTCGGCGAGGCGGTCCTCCCGCAGCCCGAACGCCTGCAACTGCACCCCGCCCCACACCTCCTCGCCGGTGACCTGCCCCTCCACCGTGGCGCCCAGGCCCAGCGGGACCGCTACGAACTGACGGACCGTCCCCTTGCCGGAGTTGATGCCGTCCAGCCAGGGCTGCCGCGGCAGGACGAGGTAGTTCTGCGGGCGGCGGGAGAGCCTGCCGCTCCACGGCTCGCCGGACACCGCGCACACCTTGCCCGCCCCCACCTGCAGGGCGGCCGGCTCCGTCGTACCGCTGAAACTCAGCCACATCGCCTCGCGCAGGTACACCGGCAGCATCACGCCGCCGCGCGCCCGCAACTGCTCGGGGACCCGGTCGCCGTAGTCCGCGACCCGCCGCACCGGGAACTCGCCGAGGCCCGGCGGCAGCGCGTGCGTCCCCGACTCGGGCAGCCGCAGGGTCCGCACGAACCGCACCGCCACCCCGCCCGGCAGCCGCAGTGTGTTCCCGTCGATCCGTACCCCGCCGTCGGCCATCGGCCCCGCTCCTCGCCTCGCGGTGCCGGCCCCGGGCCGGCACTCCCTCACCAAGAACGTCCGTCGAGGCCCGTGCGGTTCCGCCACAGCCGCTCCTGTACGCCGAGGCGCTCGCGCAGCCGGGCCAGCCACGGCCGCGCCGTCCGCTGGTCCCGGGCCACGCGGTCCAGTTCCTCCAGCAGACGGCGGCTGCGGTGCTCGGTGTCCAGCTCGTCGATGATCCGGTTCACCTCCGTGAGGACGGCCCCCATCAGCTGCCAGTTCGTCGCGTCCGCCCGGATCTCCTCCAGGAACAGCTGGGCCAGCCGGTCCCGGGTGCCGGCCGCCGTGTGCAGTTCGGCGCTCAGCCGCTCCTCCGCCGACTCGGCGCTGGCGCTCAGATCGGTGGTGACCAGCACCGCGAAGCTGACGATCGCGTCGGCGATCTCGGACAGCAGCTGCTGCACGGTCTCCCCGACGCGGGGCGGGAACAGCTGCTCGGGGCCGCTCGCCTTCGCGAGGTCGGTGAAGGAGCGGGCGAGCACCCGCAGCACGACCGTGCAGATCTCGACGGTGTCGAGGCCGGTGCGCAGCACCACCCGGTGCAGCAGGCTGTCCTTCACGCGCGGGTTGAGCCGCAGGCTCTCCTCGGCCTGCCGCAGGGCCGCGTCGACCTCGGTGACGGCGTTGTCGAGACGCCGGGCCTCGTGCAGCCGCTCGGCCGCCCGCTGCCACGGGATGCCGCCCGCGGCCTCCTCACCCATCCGCAGCATCAACTGCCGTACCCGGCGCGCCAGGTCCTCGATGGACTCCCCGGCCTGGTCCACCCACACCGGCGGCGGAAGCAGCAGGTTGATGCCCATGCCGACGACCGCGCCGATCAGCGTCTCCACGATGCGCGCCCACGCGGTGAAACCGTGGGCGGTGACGCCGAGCACCAGCATGGCGCTGATCGCCACCTCGGCCACGTACTCGTCGACCCGGACCAGGTGGCCCACGCCCAGCGCGGCCACGATCAGCAGCGCCAGACTCCACCAGGTCAGCCCCACCAGCAGGCTGAACGCGATGGCGACGAGCACACCGGCCACCACCGCATTCACCCGGCGGATGCCGTTGGTGAGGCTGGCGTACAGGGTCACCTGGACGACCAGCAGGGCGGTCAGGGGCGCGGTCAGCGGGGCCGGCTCGGGGCTCAGGCGTACCGCGAGGATGTAGGCGATGGTGGCCGCAGTCGCCGACCGCAGGCTCTGGACGACCACCGGCTCCCGGTGGCGTCGCACCAGGCGCCGCAGTCCCCTGTCCCACTTCTGTACGTCGCGCATCCCCTGGCCTGTTCCCGTTCCGTACGGACGTCGAACGTGGCCGAAAGAGGACTTGTACGGCAGCGGCTCGCACGGCGGAGGCTTGTACGGGACGAAGGCTTGTACCGCCTCAGGCGTACAGCTTGTCGACGAAGGCCGACAGGTTCCCCGTCATCCGGGCGATCTGCTGCTCCAGGGTCAGGCTCTCCTCGATGCGCAGGCCGGACTCGGGCACCTTCCTGCCGCGCACGTACAGGGAACACGCCAGGTCGGTGCACATGTACACGCCGACCGAGTTGCCCTCGCGGCCCGCCGCGCCCGCCTTGCGCGCGGTCATCAGGGAGACCCCGCCGCCGGGGTGGGTCGTCAGGCACAGCGAGCACATGCTGCGGTGCAGGAAGCCGCGCTGCGAGGCCGGGTGGCGCATGGCGATGCCTACCGTCCGGCCGTCCCGCTCGGTGACCAGGTAGCTGCGGTCGGGTGCCCCGGGATCGCGCCAGCCGAGGAAGTCCAAATGCTCCCAGGGGCGCTCGGCGAGGTCGCGGGGGACCGCCAGCCGTTTGGCTTCGCCCTTGGAGCAGTTGTCGAACGACGCGCGGAGGGCCTGCTCGGTGAGCGGCTTCATGGGAGTCCCTTTCAGGGCAGGCGGTACCGGAAGGATCCAGAACCTAGGGCATCTAGGTTTTCAGCTAGCGTACGTAGCGGCATGGCGATACGGCCATTGATTTTGCCGAGGGTGTACCCACCGACGGCTACTCCTGGCCTGGTACGCCCCTCGCCTCCGGCGGCCACACGCCCGGCGTCAGCACTCCCAGCGCGTACGCGCGCGCCACCAGCTCCGTGCGGTTGGCCGCGTTCCAGCGGGCCGACAGCCGGCGCAGGTGATAGGTGACCCCGTCCGTGCTGAGCCCCAGCTCGCGGGCGGCCCGGGCCGTGGTGGCACCGCCCGCCAGCAGCGCCAGCACCCGGCCCTCCACGGGCGTGACCCGCGCCGGCTCCGGGTCCGGGCGCGCGCACTCGCCCCGCGCCCGGAGCATCACCAGCAGGGCCGGCGTGTCGTCCACCGCGTCGCTGACCGGATCAGCCGTCAGCTCCCCGAACCGCTCGGTGCCGTCGGCCGACCGCCAGCGCACCGACACCTCGTACCGCGAGCGGTGCCGCAGCCGCAGCGCCTCGGTGATCCGCTCCACCTGCGTGGCGTCCTGCGGCCGGAACAGTTCCAGCACGTCCCGGTCCCGCAGCCGCCCCGGCGTCGTACCGCACTCCGCGGCCATCTCTGGATTCGCCAGGATCACCCGGCCGCGTACGTCGCAGACCGCGACCGGCACCGCCACCCGGTCGAACAGCGTCAGCGCACGGTTGCGCCACACCACGGCCCCGGCCCGCTCCGCGTCCATTCGCACCTCCCGATGTGCGCCTCTCATCCAAGACGAACGTCCAGGTCAGCGCCAAACCCGGCCGGCAGGGGCACGAGGCGCGGAGACCGACAAGGCCGCGCCGTGACTTCCCACTGCACGATCGTGTAGTGCTCCGGTGCGGGGCGCGGTCCCCGGTGGGCCAGGCTGGAGCGCAGTACTCCCGTACCGCGAAAGGCAGTTGTCGCGCCATGCACCCCACCGCGAGCGCCACCCGAACCGCCGGTCCCCGCCCCGGCGTCACCGCCGCCGACAACCCCGTCTCCGACATCCCTGTCGTCGACATCACCGCCACCGGTCCCGGCCGGACCCCGATGCAGCAGGTCATGGGGCTGATGCGCGCCCACGGCCCGGTGCTGGTGCGACGGCTGCACGGGCGGGACGTCGTCTTCGTCGCCGACGTGGACCTGGTGAGCGAGCTCGCCGACGAGTCCCGGTTCGCCAAGCACGTCGGACCCGCGCTGGAGAACGTGCGTGCCTTCACCGCCGACGGCCTGTTCACCGCGTACAACGACGAACCGAACTGGGCCAAGGCGCACGACATCCTCATGCCGGCCTTCGCGCTCGGCTCGATGCGCACCTACCACCCGGTGATGCTGACGGTGGCCCGCCGGCTCATCGACGCCTGGGACCGCGCGGCCCACGCCGGACGGCCCGTCGACGTCGCGGACGACATGACCCGCATGACCCTCGACACCATCGGCCTGGCCGGCTTCGGCTACGACTTCGGCTCCTTCGAACGCGACGAACCGCACCCCTTCGTCCGGTCGATGGTCCGCTGCCTGCAGTGGAGCATGCACCGCCTGGGCCGCGCCCCGGGCAGCGACCACTCGGCCGCCGACGCCGCCTTCCGCGCGGACGCGGACTTCCTCGCCGGTGTCGTCGACGAGGTCGTCGCCGCCCGCACCAGCACCCGCCGGAGCGGCACGGACGACCTGCTCGGGCTGATGCTCACCGCCCGGCACCCCGCCGACGGCACCACCCTCGACGCCGCCAACATCCGCAACCAGGTCATCACCTTCCTCATCGCCGGCCACGAGACCACCTCCGGCGCGATGTCCTTCGCCCTCCACTACCTCGCCAAGCACCCCACCGCGCTGCGGCTCGTCCAGCGCGAGGCCGACGCCCTGTGGGGCGACGCCGCCGACCCCGACCCGGCGTACGAGGACATCGGCCGGCTCACCTACACCCGGCAGGTCCTCAGCGAGGCGCTGCGGCTGTGGCCGACGGCCGCCACCTTCGGCCGGCACGCCCGCGAGGACACCGTGCTCGGCGGACGGCTGCCGCTGCGCGCCGGGCAGGCCGTCAGCGTGTTCGCCCCGATGCTGCACCGGCAGCCGGTGTGGGGCGACAACCCCGAGCTGTTCGACCCCTCCCGCTTCACGCCCGAGGCCGAGGCGGCCCGCCCCGTGCACGCCTACAAGCCCTTCGGCACCGGTGAACGCGCGTGCATCGGACGGCAGTTCGCGCTGCACGAGGCCACCATGCTGCTCGCGATGCTCGTCCACCGCTACCGGCTGCACGACCACGCCGACTACGCGCTCACCGTCAAGGAGACCCTCACCCTCAAGCCCGAGGGCTTCACCCTGACCCTTACCCCGCGCACCGGCGCCGACCGGGTCCACGCACCGCTGCCCGGCACCGCGACCGCACCCGCCGGCACCGGCGCCCCCGATCCCGGCGCCCTGCCGTCCCGGGTCCGCCCCGGCACCGCCGCCCTGTTCCTGCACGGCAGCAACTACGGCACCTGCCGCGACTTCGCCGCCGGACTCGCCGACGAGGCCGCCGCCGTCGGCTGCGCCACCGAGGTGGCCGCGCTGGACACTTACGCGGGCGGGTTGCCCACCGACCGGCCCGTGATCATCACCGCCGCCTCCTACAACGGGCGTCCCACCGACGACGCCACCGCCTTCACCGCCTGGCTGGACGGCACCCCCGACCTGACCGGCGTCGCCTACGCCGTCCTCGGCGTAGGCGACCGCACCTGGGCCGCCACCTATCAGCACGTCCCCACCCGCATCGACGCCCGCCTCGCCGAACTCGGAGCCACCCGACTGACCGACCGGGCCGCCGCCGACGCCTCCGGCGACCTCACCGGCACCGTCCGCGCCTTCACCGCGGGGCTGCGCGCCCGGCTCCTCCAGGAGTACGGCGACCCGGACGCCGTACACGAGCGGGAACCGCGGGACCGGCCGACGGCCGCCTATGAGGTACGGGCCGTCACCGGCGGCCCGCTGGACGCCCTCGCCCGACGGCACGGACTGGTCCCGATGACCGTCACCGAGGCCCGCGACCTCACCGCCCCCGGACACCCGCGCACCAAGCGGTTCCTGCGGATCGCCCTGCCCGACGGCGTCACCTACCGCACCGCCGACCACCTGACCGTGCTGCCCGTGAACGCCCCGGACCTCGTCGACCGCGCCGCCGCCGCCCTCGGCGTCGACCCGGACACCGTCCTCGACATCCGGGCCACCCGCTCGCGCCGCGACGGCCTCGCCGTCGACCGCCCACTGGCGGTACGTCAACTCCTCACCCATCACGTCGAGTTGCAGGAGCGCCCCACCGCACGGCAGAAGGAACTGCTCGCCGCGGCCAACCCCTGCCCGCCCGAGCGGGCCGCCCTGAGCGCCCTGACCGGCGACGATCCGCGCACCCTGCTGGAGATCGCCGAGGACCACCCCGCCCTGCGCGGCGCCCTGGACTGGCCCCGGCTCCTCGAACTGCTCACCCCGCTGCGGCCCCGCCACTACTCCATCTCCTCGTCCCCCGCCCAGGACCCGGACCACGCCGACCTCATGGTCTCGGTCCTGGACGCGCCGGCCCGCTCGGGCAACGGCCGCTACCGCGGCACCGGTTCCGGCCACCTGGCCGGACTGCGCCCGGGCGACACGGTCTACGCCCGCGTGCAGCCCTGCCGGGACGCCTTCCGCACCGACGGCTCCACACCCGTCGTCATGGTCGCCGCCGGCACCGGCCTCGCGCCGTTCCGGGGAGCCGTCGCCGACCGTACGGCCGCCATCGCGCGCGGCGACCGACTGCCCCCCGCCCTGCTCTACTTCGGCTGCGACGCCCCCGACGCCGACTTCCTGCACGCCGGCGAACTCCGGGCCGCCGAGGTCGCCGGAGCCGTGTCCCTGCGCCCCGCCTTCAGCGCCGCCCCCGACAACGGCGCCCTGTTCGTCCAGCACCGCATCGCCGCCGAGGCCGACGAGGTCTGGCGCCTGCTCGGCGCCGGCGCCCGGGTGTACGTCTGCGGCGACGGCGCCCGTATGGCGCCCGGCGTGCGCGAGGCGTTCCGTACCCTGTACCGGGAGCGCACCCCCGGCGCCGACGCGGCCGCGGCCGGGCAGTGGCTCGACGCGCTGGTGGCGGACGGGCGGTACGTCGAGGACGTGTACGCGGCGGGGTGACCCGGGCCCCCGGCGACGGACCGTGGGGTGCCCCGCTTAGCTCATAGCGTGAAATAAGGGTTGGGAAAATGTCGCTTCCGGCTGCCCGAAGGAGTATGTTGCAGGTCGGGCAGGGTTCGTGAAGGGAGCCACATGGCGGGGCGGAACGGGCGCACGGTACGCGACCTCAGGCGGGGCAACCGGACGGCCGTGCTGCAACGGCTGTACTTCGACGGCCCGCTCAGCCGCTTCGAGCTGGGTCCGGCGACCGGTCTCAGCTCGGGCTCGGTCAGCAACGTGGTCGCGGACCTGGTCGCCGACGGCCTGGTCGAGGAGGCGGGCAGCGTCGAGTCCGACGGCGGCCGGCCCCGCACTCTGCTGCGCGTCGCCCCGCACAGCGGCCAGATGATCGGCGTCGACGTCGGCGAAACCCGGGTCCGCGTCGAGCTGTTCGACCTGGCCCTCACCGAACTGGCCCGCGCCGAACACCCGCTGACCCCGCAGGGCTACGACGTCGACGTGGTCGTCGGTCACATCCGCGACGGCATCGCCGAGGTCCTGCGCGCCGAACAGGCCGCGCCCGAGCGGCTGCTGGGCGTCGGCGTCGGCGTCCCCGGCATCGTCGAGCACACGGCGGAGCGGGGCGCCGTCGTGCACGGCCAGACCATCGGCTGGGACGCGGTCCCGCTGGAGGAACTGCTCCGCGCGGCCTCCCCCCTCCCCGAGGGGGCCACGTACTTCATCGACAACGGCGCCAAGACGCTCGGCCAGGCCGAGATGTGGTTCGGCGCCGGACGCGGCGCCCGCAACGCGGTCGTCGTGCTGTTCGGCTCCGGCGTCGGCGCCTGCCTGGTCACGCCCGAGGTGGAGCACGGCCGGGCCGTCGAGTGGGGGCACCTCACCGTCCGGGTGCGGGGCCGGCGGTGCCGCTGTGGTGCGCCGGGCTGCCTGGAGGCCTACGCGGGCGCGGAGTCCCTGCTCGCGCGCTGGCGGGAGGAGGGCGGACGGCCCCCCGCCGACGCCGAAGAGGAGACCGCGCTCACCGCGATGCTCGCCGCCGCCTACCCGCCGGAGGGCGGGACCGCCGACCCGGTCGCCCTCGCCGTACTGGAGGAGACCGCCGAGTACCTGGGCGCCGGCCTGTCCGACCTGATCAACCTCTTCCAGCCGGAGCGGATCCTGATCGGCGGCTGGGCCGGACTCCAGCTCGGCACCCGCTTCCTGCCGGCCGTACGCCGGCACGCGACGACGTACGCCCTCGCGTACCCGGCCCACAAGGTCACCATCGACCTCGGCCGGCTCGGCCCGGACGCGGTCACCGTCGGCGCCGCGATCCTTCCCCTGGCCGACTTCTTCGGCCGGGGCGGCCACCGCCACGAACCGGCCCCGCAGGACCGGCACCCCGCCTGGCGCACCGCGCTGGAGGAGCGGACGCCCCGCTGACGGGGGCGCCACAACTCCGGGGCGGAGTCGGGAAGTTCAGGCCGTCGGCTCGTCCGGGACCGGGTGCTCGGCGTGGACCGTGCCCGCGTGGGGCGCACCCCGGGGACCAGTACCGGCCACGTCGGTCCCGGGGACGTCCGCGTCACCGGTCTCCTCGGCGCAGGATTGCGCACCGCCGCCTGTTTCCGTACCGGACCCGACCCCGGCCCGCGTGCCGTCGTCCGCCGCATCAGGCTTCCCCCGTCCCGCGGCCGGTCGCCCGGAGGACGCGTCCCACGGGTCCTCGTGCGGGCCGGCCTGCTGGTCGGGCAGATCCCGGGGGATCGGAGCCGCGTGCGGGCCCGGCTCGCGCGGTCCCTCTTCGGTCATGGCGTTCTCCCTCACTGGCCCTCACTGGACCTGACTGGACCTGACGGCCTCACGTGTGCTCAGCCGACCTTGCGTCCCCGCATCGGCTCCGTGTCCATCCCGCCGCCCTGCTGGAGCCCGTCCAGGAACTCACGCAGCACCTCGTCGGCTGTGCGGCGGGGCCGCCAGTCCAGTTCGGCGCGGGCCCGGGCGCAGTCCATCAGCGGCACCCGCAGCACCGCGTCGAAGAGGTGCGGCGAGGCCGGCAGAAGATGCAGCCCCCAGGCGGCGGCGATCGCCGCCCGGGCCGCCGTGCGGGGGAGCCGGACCGGGCGGGTGCCGAGCATCTCGCCGAGCATCGTGGCGTCCACCGGGGGATCGGCGGCGAGGTTGTACGCGCCCCGGGCGGTCTCCGTGTGCACCGCGAGGCGGTACGCCTCGGCGGCGTCGTCCGTGTGCAGGGCCTGCACCCGCAGCCCGGGGACGTCCGGGAGGAACGGCAGCAGCTCGGGCCGGGCCAGCGGGCCCGGCAGGAAGCGGCCGCCGAAGATGCGGCGCTGCTCGCTCGCCGACTCCCACTTGAACAGGAACGCCGGGCGCATCCGCACCACCCGCACCTCGGGGTGGTCGCGCTCGAAGACGTCCAGTGTGCGCTCCAGATAGGCCTTCTCCCGGCAGTACGCGGCGTCCGGCCAGCCGTGCGTCGGCCACGACTCGTCCACCGGCCGGTCCTTCGGACCCGGCGAGTACGCCCCGACCGACGAGGCGTGCACCAGCACCGGCACCCGGGCCGCGGCGACCGCCTCGAACACCCGGATCCCGCCCAGCACATTGGTCCGCCAGGTGGTCGCCGGATCGTGCGTCGGCTGGAACGCCCAGGCCAGATGGACCACCGCGTCCGCGCCCTCGAACCGCTCGGCCAGATTGGCCTGGTCGGAGGCGAGGTCCGCCGCCGACCACTCGGTCTTCGCGGGTGACCACTCGGGCGTGCGCCGGGCGATGCCCCGCACCGACTTGATCCCGGGGTCCTCCGCCAGCAGGCGCACCACGCTGGTCCCGACATTGCCGGTGGCGCCCGTCACGACGACCCTGCTGCCCGTTGCACCACTCACCTCGGGCTCCTCTCCGCGGGGCTTCGGTGGACCGGCCGGGTACCCGGCCGCCCCACGTGCACACGCGCCCCCGCGAGCCCCACCCGTCCGGCATGACGTGGGAGGTAATCGACCCGCGGACCGGACTCGGGAAACATCGGTGTCACGGAGATCGACGGACATCCCGTCGGACAACAGCCGGACCCCGAGGAGGCCGCCATGCCGTTCTACGACAGCCCCGTCGACGGCGCCCGCCTGCACTACGTCGACCACGGCCCCGAGACCGGGCCGGTCGCCGTCTTCGTCAGCAGCGCGTACCTGGGCTACGAGATGTGGGAGTACCAGATGCTCCCCCTGGCTGAGGCCGGATACCGCTGCGTGGCACTGGACCGGCGGGGCCACGGCCGCTCCGAGGACACCTGGCTCGGCTACGACCTCGACACCCTCGCCGACGACCTGCAGGGCCTGCTGGACCACCTCGACCTGCACGGCGTCACGCTGATCGGGCACTCCGTGGGCACCGCCGAGGTCGTCCGCTGCCTGACCCGGAACGGCACCGCACGGGTGGACCGCGTCGCCCTCGTCTCCGGGGTGAGCCCCGGGATCGTCCGCTCGCCGGGCGTCCCGGACGGTATCGACCCGGCGCTGGTCCGGGCCGACGAGGCCGCCTTCCGGCGGGACCGGGCGGGCTGGTTCACGGCTTCGGCGGACGACTTCTTCGCCGTCGGCCTGCCCGGCATCGAGGTGTCCGAGGCCTACACCCGGTACCTGATCGACCGCTGCCTGGTGGCCACCCCGAGGGCCGCCCTGGGCATCCGGGCCGTCGTGGCCTCCCTCGACCTCACCGCGGAGCTGCCCGGCGTGGCGGTACCGGTGCTGGTCGTGCACGGCACCCACGACACCTCGGCGCCTCTCGCCCTCACCGGGGAGCGCATCGCCCGTCTGGTGCCCGACGGCACCCTGAAGGTGTACGAGAACGCCGGCCACGGTCTGTTCGCCACCCACGCGGAACGGCTCACCGAGGACCTGCGGGAGTTCCTCGACGCCGCGTCGGCCGAGAGCGGGCTGGCACAGGCGGCCTAAGGGAGCAAGGGGCGCAGGCGGCGTGAAGGCGCGTCCGGCGGAAAGGCGCGGGCGGCACGAACAGGGCCCCGGTCGCGACGGGGGAATCACGACCGGGGCGGTCACGGGGGCGGGTGCGGACGGCGGTCGCCTCCGGCGAGGGGCTCCACGGGGCTTCAGCCGAACGATCGTCCCCGCGGGCGAAGGACGAGGCCCGAGGACACTGTTCCCTCCGCACCCACGTCTTCTTCAACGAAGAACCATCCCGCTGTGTTCCTGACCCGGCATGATCCGGGTCACCCGTTCCGCGCGGCTCACACCAGCGGACTCTCCCCGAGGCGGGCGAGCAGGCCGGCGGGGTCGTCGTAGACCGCCTCCGCCCCGGCATCCGTCAGGTCGGCGCGCGGGATACCGCCGCACAGCAGCCCCAGGCAGCGCACCCCGGCCTTGCTGCCCGCCCGCATGTCCCACACGGTGTCCCCGACGAACACCGCCCGGGAGGCGGGCACCCCGGCCAGCTCCAGCGCGTGCTCCACGGGCTCCGCGGCCGGCTTTCCCTCGGCGACGTCGTCGGCGCTCGCGGTGTCGGTGATCGCCTCGTCCGCGTCGATCGCCCGGCGCAGCGCGCCCAGCTCGGCCCCGCTCGCGGAGGTGGCCAGCACCACCGTCCAGCCGTCCCGGTGCAGCCGGCGCAGCAGCTCCGCGGCCCCCGGCAGAGCGGGCAGCCGGTCGAAGTACTGGCCGTACAGCGCCTTGTGCGCGGCGCTCAGCTCCGCGTCCCGATCCGTGTCCCGGTCGTCCCCGAGCAGGTGGGCGACCAGATCCGTGGAGCCGAGACCCACGGCCCGGTGGATCGCGTGCATCGGCACGTCGTGGCCGGCCTGGCGGAACGCCTCCCACCAGGTGACGACGTGAAGGTGATTGGTGTCGACGAGCGTTCCGTCGACGTCGAAGACGGCGGCACGGTCCATCCGCGTTCCTTTCTCAAGTCCCGCGGGGCCGGGTACCACGTCACGCACGGGCCACGCGTTCCGGCGTACGGCCCTCACGGGTCCAGGCCAGCAGTTCCTCGGCCGACCAGGTGGTCACCACCCGTTCGGCGGGCACCCCGCACTCCTCCGCCCGCGCGCAGCCGAGGATCTGCCAGTCCAGCTGCCCGGGCGCGTGCGCGTCGGTGTCGACCGAGAACAGGACCCCCGCCTCCACGGCCCGGCGCAGCAGCCGGCGCGGCGGGTCGAGCCGTTCGGGCCGGCTGTTGATCTCCACGGCCGTGCCGGACTCCGCGCAGGCGGCGAACACCTCGTCCGCGTCGAACTCCGACTCGGGCCGCCCACGCCCGGTGACCAGGCGCCCGGTGCAGTGGCCGAGGACGTCGGCGTGCGGGTTCCGCACGGCGGCCACCATCCGGCGGGTCATCGACCGCGCGTCCATCCGCAGCTTGGAGTGCACCGAGACGACGACCACGTCGAGCCGCTCCAGCAGCTCCGGCTCCTGGTCCAGGCCGCCGTCGTCGAGGATGTCGCACTCGATCCCGGTCAGCAGCCGGAACGGCGCCCAGGCCGCGTTCAGCTCCGCCACCACGTCCAGCTGCTCGCGCAGCCGCTCGGGGGACAGCCCGCGGGCCACCGTCAGCCGCGGCGAGTGGTCGGTGAGAACGGTCCACTCGTGCCCGAGCCGGGCCGCCGCCCACCCCATCTCCTCGATCGGACTGCCCCCGTCGGACCAGTCCGAGTGCGTGTGGCAGTCCCCGCGCAACAGCGCCCGCAGCTCCGCACCGGGCCCCGACGTCACCGGCGCCCCCGCCTCCTCCTCCAGCTTCCGCAGATACCCCGGCACCTCTCCGGCCAGCGCCTCCCGCACCACCTGAGCCGTCTTCGGCCCGACCCCCTTCAACGCCTCCAGCGACCCGTCCGCCGCGCGCGAGGCCACCTCCTCGCCGGACAGCTCCCGCACCACCCGGGAAGCGGTACGAAACGCCCGCACCCGATAGGTCGGCGCCAAGGACCGCTCCAACAAAAACGCAATCCGCTCCAGCGCGACGACGGGCTCCATACAACCAAGGTTCACCCAGGCGCCCCGAAGGGGCGCGGGGAACGGCGCGACCAGCCCCCACGGCCCTTAGCCGACGACGCTCCAGTTTGACCCCTCTACCCCCGGGTACCTAAGGCATCCGCGTTCACGCGACCGTCCAAGGAGGCTCGCCCATGCCACCCCGGCCGAGGTCGGTGAGACTCCGCACCAGCAACTGCGAACAACCCGGCCTCACCCGCACCCCCGGCGGCCGAGGCTTCCGCTACCGCGACCCCACCGGCGCCCCGGTGACCGCCCCCGCGGCGCTCGCCCGCATCCGGGCCCTCACCATCCCGCCCGCCTGGCGCGAGGTGTGGATCTGCCCCTGGCCCAACGGCCACCTCCAGGCCGTCGGGACCGACGCGGCCGGCCGCCGCCAGTACCTGTACCACGAGCGGTTCCGGGCCGAGCAGGACAAGGCCAAGCACGAGCACGTACAGATCGCCCGCGCCGCGGTGACCGGTTCCTCGCCTACTGGGAGCACGGCGCCTGGCACGACCTGCACGGCGGCGACCTCGACGAGGCGCTGCGCCGGCTCTCGGGCACCGACGTCACCGCCAAGGACTTCCGCACCTGGCACGCGACCGTGCTCGCCTCCGTCGCGGTCGCCGTGACCGCCCGGGGCGGCCGCGCGACGAAGACCGCGCGCCACCGGCAGACCACCCGTGCCGTGCGCGAGGTGAGCCACTACCTCGGGAACACGCCCGCGGTGTGCCGGTCCTCCTGCATCGACCCAAAGGTCTTCGAACTGTTCGAGCAGGGTGTGACGATCGCCCCCGTGCTCAACCGCTTGGGCGAACACGGGGAGTTCGGGCGCCCCGCCACTGAGGGCGCCGTCGAGGCCGCCGTACTGGACCTCCTCGACGGCGCCCGCTGAGCCGGGCGCCGGCCGACCGCGCCGGACGACCGGGTGCCGCTCAGCCCACCGTCCACTTCTGGTTGGTGCCGCCCGTGCAGGTCCAGATCTGGAGCCGGGTGCCGTTCGCGGAGTTGTTCCCGGTGACGTCGAGGCACTTGTTCGCCTGCGGGTTGACGATGTCGTGCGCGGGGGAGACCGCCCACTTCTGGTTGGGGCCGCCGGTGCAGTCCCACAGCTGGACCGTCGAGCCGTCGGCGGTGCCGTTGCCCGTGACGCCCAGGCACTTGCCGAGCGCGCGGATCGTGCCGTCGGGGCCGACGGTCCACTGCTGGGCCGCCGTGCCGTTGCAGTCGTACAACTGGACCGGTGTGCCGTTGGCGGGGTTGGCGCCGGCCACGTCCACGCACTTGCCGGCCAGGCCCCGGATCGGGACGCCGGCCGCGGTGGTGCTGGTCGTCACGGACACGGAGTCGACCACCAGCTGCTGCGGGAACTGCGTGGAGCCGTCCGGGTCGCCCGGCCAGTAGCCGCCGACGGCCAGGTTCAGGATGAGGAAGAACGGCTTGTTGTCGTAGACCCAGGTCTTGCCGCCCAGGTCGGCGGGCGTGCGCCGCTCGTAGACCGTGCCGTCCACCGACCAGGTGATGGAGCCGGGCGCCCAGTCGACGGCGAAGGTGTGGAAGGCGTCCGCGAAGGACTGGCCGCCCGGGAGACTGTAGGCGGCGCCTATGCCGCCCGAACCGGAGTAGCCCGGGCCGTGGATGGTGCCGTGCACGGTCGAGGGTTCGAAGCCGACGTTCTCCATCACGTCGATCTCCCCGGAGTCCGGCCAGTCGACCGGGGTGCCGAGCATCCAGAACGCGGGCCACATGCCCTGCCCGCGCGGGATCTTCATGCGTGCCTCGACGTGCCCGTACCGGGCCTCGAACTTCCCCGCCGTGTTCAGCCGGGCCGACGTGTACTGGCAGGTGCCGTACCAGCACCGGTAGCCGGCCGGATTCTCCTTCCGGGCCGTGATGACGAGGTGGCCCTGGCCGTCCAGGGCGGCGTTCCTCGTACCGGAGGTGTAGTACTCGCGTTCGTGGTTGTTGACGTTGTCGCCGGTCTCCAGCGTCCACTTCGAGCCGTCGACCGCGGAGCCGGCCGGCCCGTCGAAGGTGTCGGAGAACGTGGTGACGGTCGCGGCGGTGCCGGCCGCCGGCCGGGCGGTGTCCGCCGGGGCGGTGGCCGCCCGGGCGGGGCCGACGGTGGCGGCGCCGACCAGTGCGGCGGACAGGGCGGCGTACAGGCATCTGCGGAGCAGGCGTGGGGATGCCATGGCTCTCCGTCTCAGGTGGGGGGCGATGGGGACGCCTCTTGATTTAAGGAGTGAGATAAGAAGGCGTCAAGAGGCTGGTCCGTACCTGCTGCTGACGGCCGGTCGGCCACCGTGGCCGTCACACGGTTTCCGTTCACGCTCCCGGGGCACTCCTCGCTCGGGCCCGCGTGCCCCCGCCCTCGTGGGGGCCGGGGGGTGCTTGGATGCCCGGGCGGGGAAGCGGACGAACCACCGCACACGCGACGAGCGGAGCGGTCCGAGGAGGTGGCGGATGAGCGGACGTACGGCACTGCGCGGGGCCCTCCTCGCGGCCGGCGAACTGCTGGCCTGGTGGGCCGTACTCCTCCTGATCTGGCTGGTGTTCATCTCCACCGTCTACACCCTGGAATGGGTCGTCGGCGCGAGTTCCGCCGCCGTGGGAGCGCTGCTCGCGCGGGCCGGCCGGCGGGCGGTGACGTGGCGGTGAACGGCTGGCTCGTGGCGGCGGCCGTCGTCCTGGGCGGGGGAGGGGCGGCCGCGCTGTGGGGCGTGGCCACCGGACCCCTCCCGCGCCGCCTCGTCGCCCAGAACCTGACCACCTCCGTGGTGTGTCCGGGCCTGCTGCTGCTCTCGCAGGGCTACCAGCGGACCTCGTACGTCGACCTCGCCCTGCTGATGGCCCTGCTGGGCCCGGTGGGCACGCTGGTCTTCGCCCGCACCCTCGCCGGGGACCTCGCCGGCGAACGGCCCCACGCGTGGACGCTGACCTGGGCGGCCGCCGGGGCGGGCGCCGTCGTCGTCATCGCGCTGTGCGTCGCCACCGGCCCCGGCCGGGCGATGGTGAAACTGCTGGTGATCGGCGCCCTGCTGATCGGCGGCAACGTCATCGCCTCCCGGGCCATGTCGGGCGGGTTCCAGGGGGTGCGCCGTGGCTGACCTGCCGCATCCGGCGCTCATGGCCGCCGCGTCCGCCGGTTCCGACGGCGGCGTGGCCGACGCCGTCATCGTGGTGGCGTTGCTGCTGGTGGCCGTCTCCGCGACCGCGGCCGTCGCCACCCGCGAACCGGCCCGCCAGGCCCTCGTGCTCAGCGTGCTGGGCATCGTCCTGGCCGTGCTCTTCACCGTCCTCCAGGCTCCCGACGTCGGTCTCTCGCAACTCGCCGTGGGCTCCGCCCTGACCCCGCTGCTGATCATGCTGTCGGTGCGCAAGGTCCGCCGCCGCGGCCGTACGAAGGACGGTGCCGAATGAGCCGGCGCCTCAGGATGTGGCTGCTCGCCTTCGGCGGCGCCGGGCTCGCCGCGCTGCTCGTCGCGGCCTGCCTGGACCTGCCGTCCTTCGGCGGGACCCACCATCCCTACGGGGCGCGGGCCGTGCACGCCGCCCTCGCCCGGCACACCGCCAACACCGTCGCCTCCGTCAACTTCGACCAGCGCGCCTACGACACCCTCGGCGAGATGAGCATCCTGTTCGCCTCGATCCTCGGCTGCGTGGTCCTGCTGCGCCAGGCCCGCGACGAGCACCGGGCGTCGCCCGAACCCGCCGAGCCGGCCCGCCCGGTGCGCCGCTACGCCCTGCTCGTGCTGCCCGTCGCCCTGCTCACCGGCCTCTACGTGGTCGCCCACGGCCAGCTCAGCCCCGGCGGCGGCTTCCAGGGCGGGGTCGTCGCCGCCACCGCCCTGCACCTGCTGTACCTCGGCGCCGATTACGGCGCCCTGGAACGCGTCCGACCCCTCGGCACGTACGAGGCCGCCGACGCGCTGTCCGTCAGCGCCTACCTCGTGCTGGGCCTCGCCGGAATCCTGGCCGGCACCGCGTTCCTGGCCAACACGCTGCTGCCGTACGGCACGTTCAACACGCTGTCCTCCGGCGGCATCGTCCCCCTGCTGAACGCGGCCATCGGCATGGAGGTGGCGAGCGCGGTCGTCGTGCTGCTCGCCGGGTTCCTGGACCAGGCCGTCGAGATCGAGGAGGAGCACGGGAGTTGACCGCCGTGACGCACGTCCTGCCCTACCTGGTCGCCGCCTACGTCTTCCTGGCCGGCGCCTACGGCCTCGCCACCAGCCGCAACCTGATCCACGCCGTCGGCTGCCTGGCCGTGTGCCAGTCGGCCACCTACGTCCTGCTGCTGGCGGTCGGCTACCGCGCCGGCGGCACCGCGCCGGTGTTCTCCGACATCAAGCCCGGTTCGCGGCCCGTCGTCGACCCCGTCGTCCAGGCCCTCACCCTCACCGACATCGTCGTCGGCGCCACCGTCACCGCGCTGCTGCTCGCCCTCGTTCTGCAGATCGCCAAGCGGCACGGCACGGTCGACCCCGACGAGCTGCGGGAGCTGCGCGGCTGATGGACCGCCTCCTCCCGCTGCTCGTCGCGGTCCCGCTGCTCGGCGCCGCCCTGCTGGTCGCCGCCGGGCGGCACCTGCCCCGCGCCGCCGCCGAGACAGCCGGCTGCGTCGTCTCCGCCGCCACGGCCGTCCTCGCGCTCGTCCTGCTGCTGAACTCCTCCCCGCCGATGCTCGAATGGGTCGGCGGCTGGACGCCTCAGAACGGCGAGAGCGTCGGCATCGTGCTCGTCGGGGACGGCCCGGCACTCGGCATGGCCGCCCTCGTCTCCCTGCTCACGCTGGCCGCGCTCGTCTACTCCTGGCACTACTTCGACGAGCCGCCGCGCGGCCACTCCGGTTCCTTCCCCGCGCTGCTGCTGGTCTTCCAGGCCGCCATGTGCGGCTTCGCGATCGCGGGCGACCTGTTCAACGCGTTCGTCTTCTTCGAGCTGATGAGCGTGGTCGCCTACGCCCTCACCGGCTACCGCATCGACGACCCGAAGGCCGTGCAGGGTGCGCTGACCTTCGGTGTGATCAACTCGCTCGGCGCGTACGCCCTGCTGATGGGCATCGGGCTGCTGTACGCCCGGACCGGCGAACTGGCGATGACGAAGATCGGCCGCGGCCTGGACACCGCGGCCGTGCACGGCCACGGACCGGACGCGCTCGTCCTCGCCTCCTTCGTGCTGGTCCTCGTCGGACTGCTGGTGAAGGCGGCGGCCGTACCCTTCCACTTCTGGCTCCCCGACGCGCACGCCGTCGCCCCCACCCCGGTGTGCATGCTGCTGTCAGGAGTGATGACCGAACTCGGTGCCTACGGCGTCTGGCGGGTGTACGGCACCGTCTTCGCCGGCCCCGGCGGAATCCCGGCGGCCGATCTGGAGCGGGGCATGGTCACCCTCGGCGTGCTCACCGCCGCGGTCGGCGCCGCCATGTGCTGGTACCAGCGGCACATCAAACGGCTGCTCGCGTACTCGACGGTCGCGCACACCGGGATGTTCCTCGTCGGGCTCGGTGTGCTCACCCCCGAGGGCGACGACGGGGTCGCCCTGTACATCCTCGGGCACGCCGGGGTGAAGGCCGCGCTGTTCGCCTGCGCGGGCATCCTGCTCGACCGCCTGGGCAGCGTCGACGAGCACACGTTGCACGGCAGGGCCCGGGAGCTGCGCGGGGTGGCGGTGATGTTCGCGCTCGGCGGGCTCGGCCTCGCCGGGCTGCCACCCTTCGGGACGGCCCTGGGCAAGGCGGTCACCGAGGAGGCGGTCGGCGGCCCCCTCACCGTCCTGTACGTGGCCGCGTCCGCGGTGACCGCGGGGGCCGTGCTGCGGGTCACCGCCCGGGTGTTCCTGGGTCTCGGACCGCGCCCCGAGGACGCCGGGGAGTTCGAGACGAGCGGCTCCGACGAGGAGCCGGAGACCCGCGGTCTGCTGAGCCGTGTCCCGGACACCATGCACGCGGTGCCCGCGGTGCTGCTGGCCGCCGCCGTCGCCGTCGGCGTGATCCCGGGCTTCGGCGAGCTGGTGGCCCGGTCGGTCAACGAGGCCGGCTCCGGGGGCGCCCCCGGAGCCGCGCACTGGACCGCGCACGGCGTCCTGCTGGGCCTGCTCTCCGCCCTGCTGGCGGTGGGCCTCGCGGCGCTCGCCGTCACCCGCACGGGCCGGACCTCCGCCCCCGACTGGACGGCCCCCCTCAGACGGCTGCAGTCCGGGCACGTCGGGGACTACGTGGCGTGGCTGCTGGTCGGCGCGACGGTGTTGGGCGCGCTGGCCCTGCCGGGGGCACTGGGCAACTGACGAGGCCATGGGGCAGGCCCGGGCCGCGGTGGCTGAGCGCCGTCAGTAGCATGATCGGCGCAGCCCCTTGCCGAATCGTCCGAGGAGTGGACCGTGCGAGACATCGCCGTGTTCAGTGGCAGTGCCCACCCCGAACTGGCCGAGGAGGTCTGTGCCCACCTCGGAGTGCCGCTCAGCCCGACCCGGGTCAGCCGGTTCGCCAACGACTGCCTGGAGGTGCAGCTCCAGGCCAACTGCCGGGAACGGGACGTCTTCCTGATCCAGCCGCTGGTCAAGCCCGTGCAGGAGCACCTGGTGGAGCTGCTGCTGATGTGCGACGCCGCCCGGGGTGCCTCGGCGGCGCGGATCACCGTCGTCATGCCGCACTACTCCTACGCGCGCTCCGACAAGAAGGACGCGCCGCGCATCTCGCTGGGCGGGCGGCTGGTCGCGGACCTCATGGTGTCCGCCGGCGCGGGCCGGGTCCTCGCCATGACCCTGCACGCCCCGCAGGTCCACGGCTTCTTCTCGGTCCCGGTGGACCACCTGCACGCGTTGCGTGAACTCGCCGCGCACTTCAGGCAGTACGACCTGACCCGCACCACGGTCGTCTCCCCGGACCTCGGCAACGCCAAGGAGGCCGCCGCCTTCGCCCGGCTGATCGGCGCCCAGGTCGCGGCCGGCGCCAAGCAGCGGTTCGCGGACGACCGGGTGAGCATCAGCTCCGTCATCGGCGACGTCACCGGCCGGGACGTCATCGTGCTGGACGACGAGATCGCCAAGGGCAGCACCGTCATCGAACTCCTGGACCGGCTCCGGGCGTTGGGCCCGCGTTCGATCCGGGTGGCGTGCACGCACGGCCTGTTCGCGGCCGGCGCCCTCAAACGGCTCAGCGAGCAGCCGGACGTGCTGGAGATCGTGTGCACCAACACCGTGCCCGTGCCGGTGGCGGAGCACACCGACAAGCTGCGGATCCTGTCCATCGCCCCGGCGCTCGCCGAGGCCGTGCGCCGCATCCACAACGGAGAGTCCGTCAGCGCCCTGTTCGACGAGCCGCGCGACCAGTGACGGCCGACGAGCCACGCGAGCGGTAGCGGCGTCACAGCGTGCCGGACGCGGCCCCGGACTGCTCCAGGGCCGCCTCCGGCGTCGGGTGCGGGGGCAGCAGCCGCGACAGACCCGTCACCCGGAACACGCGCAGGGTCAGCGGATGGGTGCACACCAGGTACAGCTGCCCGCCGCCGTCCCGGACCCGGCCGCGGGCCCGGTACAGCAGGCGCAGCCCCGAGCAGTCGAAGAACGTGACGCCCCGCAGGTCGATGACGAGCCGGACTCCGGGCACACCGGTGAGCCGGTCCAGGACGGGGATGATCTCCGTCGCAGCGGCGATGTCGATCTCGCCCCTGAGCTCCAGCACCGTGTGCCCGCGCTCCCGGCGCACGCGCACGAACCGGGTGAGCGGTGCGGGCTCCTGTCGCACGACGGCATCACCTCCCACCCGCGCCGGGAAAACGCTTCCTCGCCCGTCAAGTTACCCTCGATAGAAGGAATTTGAGCATGTTCGATTGACATATGTCTTCGAGTTTCGCTCGTGTCCTCCGCGAAAGTCACGGGCCAGGGCGCCGCCGCGACCGCCCGGCGAGGCCGGGAGGCCGGGAGCCGGGGAGGCCGGGGGCTCAGTCCACCGTCAGCACCAGCTTGCCCGCCGTCCGGCCCGTCTCGCCCAGCTCGTGCGCCTTCGCCGCGTCGGCCAGCGGGAAGGTCCCCGCGATCGTCGCGCGCAGCTTCCCGGACTCCACCAGTTCCGCGACGCGCTCCATCCCGGTCCGGTCGGCGTCCACCAGCATCCGCACCGCCCGCACCCCGAGCCGTTCGGCCTCCTCGGGGAACTCCGCGGAGCCGTGCGGCAGGATCGACACCACCACCCCGCCCGGCCGCAGCACGCGCAGGGACCGTACGGACGTCTCGCCGCCCAGGGTGTCGAGGACGACGTCGACGTCCCGGACCGTCTCGGTGACGTCCGTCGTCCGGTAGTCGACCGGCTCGTCCACGCCGATCTCGTGCAGGAAGTCGTGCTTGCCCGCACTCGCCGTGCCGATCACGTACGCGCCGCGCGCCTTGGCGATCTGCACGGCCACGTGACCGACCCCGCCGGCCGCCGCGTGGATCAGCACCCGCTGCCCCGGCCGCACGTCCGCGTGCTCGGTCAGCGCCTGCCACGCGGTCAGGGACACCAGCGGCAGCGCGCCTGCCTGGACGTGGTCGACGGAGGCCGGCTTGTGCGTCAGGGCGCGGGCGGGCACGGTCACGTACTCGGCGTGCGTGCCGTGGCCGTACGGGTAGGGCACCATGCCGAAGACCTCGTCGCCCGGCCGGAACGCGGCCACGCCCATCCCGGTCGCGGCCACCTCGCCCGAGACGTCCCAGCCCAGGACGAACGGCGGTTCGCCCAGGAAGACACCGAGGGCCCGGTGCTTCCAGTCGGTCGGGTTGACCCCGGCGGCCCGCACCCGGACCAGCACCTCGTTCGCCCTCGGCACCGGCCGGGGCACCCGTACTTCCTTGAGGACCTCGGGACCGCCGAGGACGTCCTGGCTGACAGCTCGCATCGTGTTCTCATCGCTCATGGTCACCCAGCCTGCCGGGGGCGGACCGGCCGGGCAATGGCATGAAGGCCAGCATCCGATAGAATCGTGCCATGCAGCGTGTGGAACGGGTCGTGGTCCTGGCCCTCGACGGCGTCTACCCCTTCGAGCTGGGCATCCCCAGCCGCATCCTCGGCGCGGCCGACGGCCGGTACGAGGTGCTGACCTGCACGGTCGACGGCCGGCCGGTGCGCACCAGCGCCGACTTCTCCATCACGGCCGACCACGGTCCCGAGGTTCTTCGGACCGCGGACACCGTGGTCGTCGCGGCCATGCCGCCGGACCGCATCCCGGCCGAGCTGTCCGGCCCTGTCGCCGCGGCGCTCGCGCGGATCCCGGAGCACGCGCGGGTGGTCTCCATCTGCACCGGCGCGTTCGTGCTCGCCGCCGCCGGACTGCTCGACGGGCGCCGCGCCACCACCCACTGGGCCGTCTCCGAGCGCTTCCGCCGCGCCTTCCCGCGCGTCGCCCTCGACCCCGACGTGCTCTTCGTCGAGGACGGCCGGTTCCTCACCTCGGCGGGCGCCGCCTCCGGCGTCGACATCTGCCTGCACCTGGTGCGCACGGACCACGGGAGCGCGCTGGCGAACTTCGTGGCCCGCTGCTGCGTGGTCCCGCCGTTCCGGGACGGCGGCCAGGCGCAGTACATCATGCAGCCGGTGCCCGAGTTCGCCGCCGCGAGCACGGCGGCGACCCGCGGCTGGGCCCTGGAACGCCTCGGCGAACCCCTCACCCTCGACGACCTCGCCGCCCACGCCCGGATGAGCCGGCGCACCTTCGCCCGCCGCTTCGGCGACGAGGTGGGCCTCAGCCCCGGCCGCTGGCTGATCCAGCAGCGCGTCGCCCGCGCCCGCGACCTGCTGGAGTCCAGCGACCTGACGGTGGACCAGATCGCCGGCCAGGTCGGCTTCGCCACCGGCGCCTCGCTGCGCCAGCACCTGCATGCCGCGATCGGGGTGTCCCCGCAGGCGTACCGGCGCACCTTCCAGGAGGCCCGCTGAACGTTCCGGAGGGCCCCGGTGTCGCAGGAGTGCGACGAAAGAGCACGACGGCCTCCGCGAGTGGGAGGGCCGGGGACGGGAGCGGGACATGCGCGGGAGAACGGCGGCCGGGGCCGCGCTGCTGGCCGTGACGGCGGTCGGATGCGGTGGTGGCGGGGGCGGCGCCCCGCTGGTGCTCGAGGGCACGCCCCCTGCCGCGCCGTACAGCGGTCCGCTCCACGTCTCCACCCGGGGCGCGGACGACGGCAGCACCCGCTCGCGGCGCCTGGCGTCCGGGGCCGCCGGCCGGGCGCTGGAGTGCGACGGCCGGATCTTCGAGGGCGGCGGCCCCGACGGCTGGGCCCGCTCCGACGGCGGCGCGACGCCCGAGGACGGACTGAGGCTGTACTTCGACATGTTCCAGCCTCAGCAGCCCGGCGACGGCTACCGCGTGGAGCGCGCCGAGGCGGACCGGGTGCTGTACTCCTTCGACGTCGGCGGCCGTACCAAGGTGGCCGTCGTGGTGGCCAAGGACCAGCCGGGCAGGCCCGGTTGGGGCCCGGAGACCCACGCTTCCTGCGACCCGGCCGAACTCCCCGCGCGGTACGCGGTCGCCGAGGGGTGGCAGGTGTGGACGGACGCGCACGGCAGGCGGGTGCCGGTCGGCAGGCTCAGCAGCTCGGCGGGTCCGGAGCACTGCGGGTGGCAGTCGGCCCGCTTCCTCGACCTGGGCGGCCGGACCTACGTCCGCGATCCCGACGGCGTCCTCGACCGTGCCGGACTGCTCACGGCGCCGTACCGCGACCACGTCCCGATGCCGGCCGGAGCCCGGGACACCGGATACCACTACCGGGGTCTGCGGCTGTGGCTGACCGGCGACCGGAACACCGCCTACGTGCGGACGGGTGGCACGGTGGAGGCCTGGCCGCAGGCGAAGCGCGACGCCGGCTGCGAGTGACCCGTTTGCCGACGACATGCACCTATGTCGACTTCTTGACAACGAGCGGAGCGTGACCGAGCCCTCACGTCAATGCGAGAGGTGAGGTTGATCCATTCGGGTGAGAACCCGATAAGCTCCAGGCTGTCACCGCGAGTTGATGTGACCTCCCCACGGGTCCGTCCGCGGTGCGTACTCATGAGTGCGGTCCCCGGTACACCCCCCATTCGCTCGTGTCGCTACGAAGGATGCTGATGGAACTCGCCACTCCGCCACCGGCGGCGCGGGCCCCTGTCGCCTGGTACAGCTGGTGGCTGATGCCGCTCGCCTTAGGAGGTGGGACGGTCGCCGCGACATTCATGAGCGGCGAACGCGTCGCCGCCGCCGTCGCCGGCGCCGCCCTCACCGCGGCGGGCTCCGTGTGCGTACGACTGCTGATCAGGACCAAGGGCCGACTGCGCGGCGCCGAGGCGGCGTTCCGCACCGAACAGGTGGAGCACGCCCAGCGCTGGCAGCAGCATGTCGCCGGGCTGGAACGGAAGTTCTCCGCCGAGCGTGCCGCCCTGGAGGACCGGCTGGCCGAGGAGACGCACGCGTTCGACACCCGGCTCGCCGAGCAGGCGACGGGGCACGAGGCCCGGCTCGCCGAGGAGGCCCGGTCCTACGAGGCCACCCTCGCCGACCGCGCCGCCTCCTACGAGGAACGGCTCACCGACGGCGAACGCGCCTGGCAGGAGCGGGCCGTCCGGGAACTCGCCGCGGTGACCCGCCTCGCGGACGAGCAACTGCCCGAGGCCCTGGCCCGGTTGCGCGCCGGCGACGCAGTCGACGACCTGCTGCCCGCCCTGGAGCAGGGCGCCGGGACCGGCCGGGAACTCCAGGCCGGACTGCGCCGGATCCTGCGGACCTCCCTGATGGGCGTCGAGGAGGAGTTCAACCGCTCCACCTCCGCCGAGCAGGCCGTGATCGGCATCGGCAACCGCATCCACGTCCTCACCAGCAAACTCCGCGGCCGGCTGCACGAGATGCAGGGCGAGCACGGCCGCCTCCCCGCGGTCGCCCAGGGGCTGATGGAACTGGACCAGGAGATCGGCCCCGCCGACTGTCTCGCCGCCAGCATCGGCGTGCTCGGCGGCTCGGACCGTCCCGGCCGCCAGTGGCAGGATCCGCAGCGGCTGCTGGACGTGGTGCGCGGCGGCATCGGCCGGATCAAGGACTTCGACCGCGTCGAGGTACGGCACCTGCCCGAACTCGGCGTCGACGGCGGGCTCGTGGACCAGCTCACGCTGATCTTCGCGCACCTCCTGGACAACGCCGCCCGCTACTCCCCGCCGACCGAGCCGGTGATCGTCTCCGGCAAGGAGGTGCCCAACGGCGTCGGCATCGAGATCCAGGACTCCGGCAAGGGCCTGAGCGAGGAGAAGAAGCGCGAGGCGGAACAGTCCCTCGCGGGCGCCGCCGCCGGACCCGGCCTCGGCGGCATCTCCGAGGACGCCACCATCGGCCTCCGCGTCGTCGGCATCCTGGCCCGCCGCTACGGCATCCGCGTCACCTTCGCCGACTCGCCCTGGCTCGGTACCTCCGTGGTGGTCGTGGTCCCGCACAAGTACTTCAGCCCGATGCCCGCGCCCGCCGCCCCCGCGGTCGCGCCCGCCGCGCCGGCCCTCTCCACCGCCCCGGCCGCGAGCGCGCCCCCGGCGGAAGAACTCCTCACGGAGGAGTCCGGGGCCGAGACGGCCGTGGACACCACCCCGGGCGGCCTGCCCCGCCGCCGCAGCACCCGGCGGCGCGACGCTGCGCGGCCCGTCACCGCCTCCCGCCCCGAGACGGCCGCCCACCCCGCGGTCCCCCCGGAGGCCTCCTTCACCGGCCTCGCGGCCTTCGCGACAGCGGGCCGCGACGATGCCGGGGACCCGGCGGACGGCGACGGAGGTGACGGCGGAGGCGAGCACCCGCGAGGCGGCGACAGCGGACGGCCGACGCGCTCCACGGCCGGTCCGTCCGGCCGTCCGGCGGACAACGCTGTCGCGGCCGACGGCTTCGTGGCGGCGGCCCCCGACCTGCCGCCGGGCGCCGGGGCGCACTCCGCCGAGGCACCCGCGGACATGCCCTCGGGCGGAGCGACGGCGCTCGGCCGCGAACCCCACGGCGCGGGCAGCCCCGCCGTAGGGGACGCGGGCGCACCGCAGGCCGGGCCCGGACCGCTGAGCGGCCCGCGCCCCGGACAGGAAGACGTCGTGGCACCCGCGACCCCGGACGGCACCGCGGCCGCCGGCGCACGCGCCGCCACCGAGCACCGCACTGAAGAGAGCGACTAGTCCCCATGACGCAACAGGCAACCGACGTGAGCTGGGCGCTCCGCGATCTGGTGGAGAGCATCCCGGAGATCCGCTTCGCCCTCGTGGCCTCCAGCGACGGCAAGGCCATCACCTCCTTCGGCGCCGAGGACCCCGACGACGTGGACCGCTTCGCGGCCGTGGTGGCGGGCCTGCAGGCCCTGGCCCAGCCGGTCGCCGAGCAGTTCCCCAAGTACGCGGGCCAGCTGCGGCTGGCGATGATCGAGGTCGACGGCGGCCACCTCTTCGTCGTACGGGCCGGGGTGGAGACGTACCTCGGCGTCCTCGCCCGCGAAGGACTCGACCAGGGGCTGCTGGGCCATCAGATGAGGGACCTGTCCCGGCGCATGGGTGAGCTGCTCGGCACCACCCCGCGCCTGGAGGAGCACTCTGGATGAGTGCTCCCCGCCGGCCCACGGACCCGTCCGGTCTCACCCGCTACTACGTCCTCACCAAGGGCCGCAGCGGACCGGACGGGCCGGCGTCGACCCTCGACGTGGCGACCCTCATCATCTCCCGCACGGCACCCTTACCGGGCATGCAGTACGAGCACGAGGAGATCATCCGGCACTGCCGCGATCCGCTGTCGGTCGCCGAACTCGGCGCCCACCTCGGACTGCCCTTCCACATCCTCGCGGTGCTGCTGGCGGATCTGCTGGACGCAGGCCGTATCGAAGCCCATGATCCGATTCCGGCGCACGACGCGGGCCGCGGTCCGGACCTCGCGCTCCTCCAGGAGGTACTCAGTGGACTTGAAAGGCTTTGACCAACCCGGCCGCCCCGCCGCCGGAGGCATCCGCTCGGTCAAGGTGATGATCGCCGGCGGGTTCGGCACCGGGAAGACCACCATGGTCCGCGCCGTCAGCGACATCAAGCCGCTCACCACCGAGGAGACCCTGACCCAGGCCACCGTCGGCACCGACCACCTCGTCGGCGTCGCCGACAAGGCCGAGACCACCGTCAGCCTGGACTTCGGCAAGATCTCCCTCAACGACACGCTGATGCTGTACCTGTTCGGCACCCCCGGGCAGGAACGGTTCTGGTTCCTGTGGAACGGCCTGTTCAAGGGCGCGCTCGGCGCGGTCGTCCTCGTCGACACCCGGCGCCTGGCCTCCAGCTTCCGCGCGATCGAGGAGATGGAGCGGCAGAACGTGCCCTTCGTCATCGCGCTGAACATGTTCCCCGACTCCAAGGAGCATCCGATCGAGGAGATCCGCGACGCCCTCGACATCGCCCCGCACACGCCGGTCGTGCGCTGCGACGCCCGCGACCGCGCCTCCAGCCGCGACGTCCTCGTCGCCCTGATCCGCCATCTGCAGGAACGCTCCGCCGTCGCCCAGGAGTCTCGATGAACGCGCACGACCCCGAGGCCCCGGGCGGCTGCCCCGTCGCGCACGGCGCGGGCGCCACCCGGCTGTACGGCCCCGAGTCGGAGAGCGACCCGCACGCCATCTACGCGCGGCTGCGGGTGGAGCACGGCCCCGTCGCCCCCGTCCTGCTGGAGGGCGACATCCCGGCCTGGCTGGTGCTCGGCTACCGGGAGAACCGGCGGGTCCTGGACAACCCCCTGCAGTTCAGCCGGGACGCACGGATCTGGCGGGACTTCACGGAGGGCCGCGTCGCGGAGACCTCACCGCTGATCCCGATGCTGGGCTGGCGGCCCGACTGCGTCTCCCAGGACGGCGAGCCGCACCGCCGGCTGCGCGGCGCGGTCACCGACAACCTCCAGGCGGTCGCGGCGCGTGGCGTCCGACGGCACGTCACCCACTTCGCGAACAAGCAGATCGACGCCTTCGCCGACGCCGGCCGGGCCGACCTGGTCGCCGACTTCGCCGAGCACCTGCCGATGCTGGTCCTCACCCGGGTCTTCGGGCTGGCCGAGAGCGAGGGCCGGGCGCTCGCCGAGTCCAGCAACCTCGTCCTCAAGGGCGGCGCGGACGCCCTCGCGCACAACGAGAAGATCATGGCCGTACTGGGTGAACTCGCCGCACGCAAACGGGCGGAACCCGGGTCCGACTTCGCCTCGGGGCTCATCGAGCACGCGGCGGCCCTGGACGAGGACGAACTGGTCAGCCACCTGCGCCTGGTCCTGATCACGGCCCACGCCACGACGAGCAACCTGCTGGTCCGCACGCTGCAGCTCATCCTCACCGACCCCGACCGGCGTTCGGGGCTGATCAGCGGACAGCTCAACATGGCCTCCGTGGTGGAGGAGGTCCTGTGGAACGCGCCGCCGCTCGCCGTGCTGCCGGGCCGGTTCGCCACCTCCGACCTGGAACTGGGCGGCTGCCCGGTGAAGGAGGGCGACCTGCTGGTCCTCGGTCTCGCGGCCGGCAACGTGGACCCGCAGATCCGGCCCGACACGGGCGTCTCCGTGGCCGGCAACCACTCCCACCTGGCGTTCAGCGGGGGCCCGCACGAGTGCCCGGGGCAGAGCCTCGGCCAGGCCATCATCGAGATCGCCGTGGACGTCCTGCTGCACCGGCTGCCCGGCCTGCGCCTCACCGTCGCGCCGGAGGACCTCACCTCGTCGGCGTCCACCTGGGAGTCCCGGCTGGACAGCCTGCCGGTGGAGTTCGCCGCCTGAACCGGACCGTCCGGCCCCCCGCCCGGCAGGCGGGGGGCCGCCGTTCGGTGTGAACGGCGGCCCGGTTCCCGTCCGTCACACCGCGAGCAGGTCGTCCACCGAACCCTGGCCCGCCAGTTCGGCCGCCACCGCCGGCCCCTCCTTGGCCGCCGCGTACCGCCCCGAGGTCAGCGCCCACTCGTAGTTGCCGTTGATCCAGTGCTGGATGGCCTCCACACCGAGGCGCACCTCGTCCCGGCCGGCCTCGTCCAGCCCGAGCTCGTCGCACATGCGCGGCACCCGCGCCTCCAGCTCCACGTACTCGCGCAGGCACTCGGTCGTCATCCGGTACGCCTCGTCCGCGGCGTCCTGCCAGGAACCGCCGCGCGCCCGGTGGAGCACGGCTATCAGATTGTGGCCGTCGCCCCTGCGCCGCTCCCGCTCGAAGGAGTGGATGTCGTTCATGAACCCGATGGTGTCCGCGGCCAGGTCCCGCATCCGCTCCATCAGGGGATGGGCCTGCACCTGGGCCGGCACCTCGAAGCGGCGGCTGCGCTCGCCCGCGTCGATGCTGTGGTGGATGCCGACGGTACGGCGCCGGAACACCGTGTACTCCGCCAGGTCCAGTTTGCCGGCGAGCCCGCGGGCGGCCAGGTCTACCTCCTCGCAGTGGGCCACCAGGAACCGCCCCCACGACGCCGCGAACCGGGTCTGCCAGGTCAGGGACATGCCCGCGCTGAGATGCTCCCAGACCTCCGCCCAGGCCAGCGTGATCGGGCAGACCACGCGGGGCCGGCTGCCCGCCGGACGCAGAGGTGTCACGATCAGCTCCCGCGCCACCTCCGCGATCCGGTCCGCCCGGTCGGGCCGGTTCGCGTCGAACTGGTCGTCGAAGAGGAAGGCCAGCGAGAACCAGTTCATCAGCACGACCATGTCCTCGGCCGAGGCGTGCGGATAGGTCCGCGCGGCGGCCTGCGGCAGGTCCCACGACTGGTACTCGTCGAACCCGGCCTGACTGCGCACCAGGCCCATGTCCCAGATCCAGCGCAGGTGGCGCGAGCGCGCGTACTCCAGGTGCGCGCTGACGGGCGTCTCGAACGGCAGGTCGAACCGGACGTCCTGAGGCATGCGTGTCCTTTCGGGAGGCGGAACGCAGAGTCCCCCCGTCCCTGCACTCGAACTGCGTTTCGTGGCTCGAAAGTTGAGCCGGAAAGCGGTACGAGGCTGCCCAGGCCGTAAATGATCTACGCGTGAGCCGGAAGTGACGTGTGTTACTGCCGACACCCCGTCAGACGCGTACACTCCCGCGCCCCTTGACCCGCGCGAGCGCCATCCCGGCCGGGCTCACGAGACCCTGCCCGGCCGGCAGACACGCTGAACGCGGGTCAGTCGCGGCCGCCCTTCCCGTCCGTGGCCGGCCACACGCCCGTCGACCGGGCGATCGCCTTGGCGCCGGTGCGGTCCACGGCGCTGCGGACCACCGCGAAGATGGCGCCCTGGACGGCCGCCGCGAGCAGGATCTCGCCCCAGCCGCGGTCTTCGTCCAGCGCGTCCGGCGCGTCGTCCTCGTGCCGGATCACCTTCCACGCCTTCTGGAACGCCAGCCCGGCCAGTGTGCCGCCGGTCCAGCTGAGCACGAAGCCGACGGGCTTGTAGGCGAAGGGGAGCTTCTTCTTGTTCTTCTTGCCCACGGGGATCTCCTCGGGTCGGGGGAGCGGGTCGGATGCGAGTCCTTTCGGGCCGGATTCCGGCCGGATGCGGGATCAGGGACGGCCGGCGGGCGGGACCTCCTCCGCGGGCCGTACCGGGCCGGGCGGAGTGCCGTCGCCGAAGGGGCGGCCGCCGAGCTCCTCCCGGTGGTGCGGGGCCGTCCAGCCGGCGAGATCCGGACCGAGCGGCACGATGCCGGTGGGGTTGATGCCGCTGTGCACCTGGTAGTAGTGCCGCTTGATGTGGTCGAAGTCCACGGTGTCGCCGAAGCCGGGCGTCTGGAACAGGTCCCGCGCGTACGCCCAGAGCACCGGGTTTTCCGCCAGCTTCCAGCGGTTGCACTTGAAATGGCCGTGGTAGACGGGGTCGAACCGGACCAGCGTGGTGAACAGCCGGATGTCCGCCTCGGTGAGGGTGTCCCCGACGAGGTAGCGCTGCCCGGCCAGCCGCTCGGCGAGCCACTCCAGACGCCGGAAGACCGCCGTACAGGCCGCCTCGTACTCCGCCTGGTGGGTGGCGAACCCGGCCCGGTACACGCCGTTGTTCACGTCCTCGTAGACGCCCGCCATCACCTCGTCGATCTCGTCCCGGCGGCCGGCCGGATACAGGTCCGGCGCGCCGGGACGGTGCAGGGCGGTCCACTCGGTGGCCAGGTCCAGGGTGATCTGAGGGTAGTCGTTGGTCACGAGCCGCCCGCTGGGGACGTCGACGACCGCCGGCACGCTCACCCCGCCCGGGTAGCCGGTCTCCCGTGCGTCGTACGCCTCGGCGAGGTAGCGGATGCCGAGCACCGGGTCCCGGCCGTCCGGGTCCAGGGTGAACCGCCAGCTGCGGTCGTCCTGGACCGGGTCGGCGATCGCCATGGACAGGGCGTCCTCCAGGCCCAGCAGCCGGCGCGAGACCACCGCCCGGCTCGCCCACGGACAGGCGCGGGAGACCACCAGCCGGTAACGGCCCGCCTCCACCGGCCAGCCGTCCCGGCCGTCCGCGGTGATCCGGTCCCTGAAGTGGCTCCTGGACCGCTTGAACGCCTTGTGGCCGTACGCGCTGTTCCCGTCGCCACCCATGTCTCCTCCTCGCCGCACGTCCCGCGTGATGGACGCCCTGGCACAACGCGTTCCCCGATTTCCGCCGCCGGCACCGTGTGATCCACCCGCTCGGGGGCAGTCGGCGGGAGTGACCCGGACACCCTCGGAACAGGAGCGGGCCGACGCGCCCGATGACGCCCCCACCGCCCCCGGCGGCAGCCGGCCCTCTCAGGGCGACCGGCACACCCGCCTCACCGTCTACGTCGCCCTCGGCGCCAATCTGCTGATCGCCGCCGCCAAGGCCTTCGGCGGCGTGTTCGCCGGCTCGCCGGCGCTGCTGTCGGAGGCCGCCCACTCGGTCGCCGACAGCTTCAACGAGATCTTCCTGCTGGCCGCGCTGCGCCGCAGCCGCCGGCCCGCCGACGAACGGCACCCCTTCGGCTACGGCAAGGAGCGCTTCTTCTGGTCGCTCCTCGCCGCCGTCGGCATCTTCGTCATGGGCGGCTGCTTCTCCTTCTTCCAGGGCTTCGAAGCGCTCCGGGAGGACACCAGCGAGACGTTCACCGGGTACGTCGCCGCCCTGATCGTCCTCGGCGTGGCCCTCCTCGCCGAGGGCGCCTCCCTGCTGCGGGCGCTGCACCAGGTGCGCCAGGGCGGCGGCCGCAAGGCCCTGCGCGATCCGGCGCTGCGCACGGTGGTCGCCGAGGACGGCAGCGCGGTCCTCGGCGTCACCTTCGCCCTCATCGGCATGGCCCTGCACATGGTGACCGGCCAGGTCGCCTGGGAGGCCTCCGCCTCGCTCGCGATCGGCGCGCTGCTGGTGTACGTCGCCTACCGGCTCGGCCGCGAGGCCCGCGACCAGCTCATCGGCGAGGCCGCCGACCCGGAGCTGGCCCGCCGGATCCAGGAGCACCTGGAGCGACAGCCCGAGATCGACAGCGTCGAGGCGCTGTTCACCATGAAAATGGGCCTGGACGCCACCCTGGTGGCCGCCCGTATCGACCTGGTGCCCGGCCTGGACAGCGAGCGCGTCGAGGAGGTCGCCGTACGGATCAAGCGGTCCCTCGCCCACGACCTGCCGGCCGCGAACCAGGTCTTCCTCGACGTGACCGACCGGCCCGCCGGGGAGGCACGGGAGAGCCCCGCCGCGACGGGGGAACGCGGCGGGGCCTGACGCACGCGTGCCCAACCCGGAGCCCGGTCATGCGCACGGAACACAGATATTTCTAAAACCTGCCGGTTCCCGGCCGGAAATCAGCTCCCGTCGACCGGCTCCAGCACGAACACCGGGATGTCCCGCGACGTCTTCTCCTGGTAGTCGGCGTACGACGGGAACGCGGCCACCGCCCGCTCCCACCAGGCGGCCTTCTCCGCGCCGGTGACCTCCCGGGCCCTCATGTCCCGCTTGACCGGCCCGTCCTGCAACTCCACCCGCGGATCGGCCGTCACGTTGAAGTACCACACCGGGTGCTTGGGCGCCCCGCCCACCGAGGCCACCGCCGCGTAGCGTCCCCCGTGCTCGACCCGCATCAGCGGAGTCTTGCGGATCTTCCCGCTCCGCGCGCCCCGCGTGGTCAGCACGATCACCGGCAGCCCGGTGTCGCGCAGGGTCGTCCCCTTGGTGCCGCCGGAACCCTCGTACAGCTCGACCTGCTCACGCACCCACTGCGTCGGGCTCGGCTCGTACTCGCCCTCGAGAGGCATGGCATCCGTCCCTTCTCCTGCCGGCTCCGCCGACGTGTCAACGGCTGACGTCCAGCTTCATCCAACACCGGCCGCGCCCCGATTCATCCAGGGCACCCCATCACCCCGGTGCCACCGCCATGCGGACCGCCAGGGTCAGGATCACGCCGCTCGACAGCAGCGCCGTCACCAGCCGGCCCCGCCGCCCGGTGAGCGCGCGACCGAGGAGCGCCCCGCCGCAGGCCAGGAACAGCTGCCAGCTCGCGGAGGCGGCGAGGGCGGCCAGGACGAACACGGCCCGGTCCAGCGGCCGTACGGCCTCCGCGGTGCTGGTGCCGACGACCAGCGCGGCGAAGTACACGACCGTGACGGGATTGAGCAGGGTGACACCGAGAAGGCCGAGATACGCGCGAGCGGCGCTCGGAACCGGCCGCTCCGCCCGGGTCGCCGGCCGGCGCGCGCGGTACTGCCGCAGTGCACCGGCCGCGCCCCACACCGCCAGGGCCGCCAGGACCAGCGCCGAGGCCAGGCGCAGCGGGGCCAGCACCGGGCGCAGCGCGGCCGCGAGGGCCGAGCCGCCGACGGTGGCGAGGAGGGCGTAGAGACCGTCGGCGCTCGCGACGCCCAGGGCGGCGCAGGCGCCGGTGCGCAGCGAGGTGCGCGCGGTCAGGGACACCAGGTACGTCCCGACGGCGCCGACCGGCACGGCGATGCCGTACCCGGCGAGCAGGCCCGCCGTGAGCGCGGCCGTCACGGTCGCGCGGGACCGGGCCTGACGGGACGGCCCGGCTGCTGCTGAAGCCGCGGCGCGAGGCAGACGGCGGACGGCGGCAGCGGGGTGGCGGTGCGGAACATGGACAGATCCTGCGGCCCGCGCCGCCCCCGGGGCAACCGGATTTTCGGCGTGGAACCGCCCCTCGCACCCCTCGTCTTCGGCCAGATCCCGCGGATCACCGATCTGGCCGAAGTTGCCGTCGCCCCATAGATGCCCGGGGCATCTAATGAAGATCAGTACGAGGCACCATCGGCACGACGCACCAACGTCTGCGAGGTCTTTCCATGACGGAACTGACGGACACCACCGGTCCGGCGATCCCGGCCGAACCCGTCGCCTTCCCCCAGGACCGCACCTGCCCCTACCACCCGCCGACCGCCTACGCCCCGATGCGCGACGGCCGGGCCCTGTCCCGCGTCACCCTCTACGACGGCCGCGAGGTCTGGCTCGTCACCGGCCACGCCGCCGCCCGCGCGCTGCTGTCCGACCCCCGCCTGTCCAGCGACCGGCGCCGGGCCGGCTTCCCCTCGCCGACCGCCCGGTTCGCGGCCGTACGGGACCGCAGGGTGGCCCTCCTCGGCGCCGACGACCCCGAACACCGTACCCAGCGGCGGATGATGATCCCGTCGTTCACCCTCAAGCGCGCCACGGAACTGCGGCCCGCCATCCAGCGGATCGTCGACGGACTGCTGGACAGGATGGCCGAGCAGGGGCCGCCCGCCGAGCTGGTCTCCGCGTTCGCGCTGCCCGTGCCGTCCATGGTCATCTGCGATCTGCTCGGCGTGCCGTACGCCGACCACGAGTTCTTCGAGGAGCAGTCCCGGCGGCTGCTGCGCGGTCCCACGGCCGCCGACACCCAACGGGCCCGGGAGCGGCTGGACGCCTATCTCGGCGACCTCGTCGACCGCAAGGCCGCGAGCGGGGCGACCGGCGACGGCATCCTCGACGGCCTCGTCCACCGGCAGTACCGCGACGGCCTGCTGGAGCGGACCGAACTCGTCTCGCTGGCCGTCATCCTGCTCGTCGCGGGGCACGAGACGACCGCCAACATGATCTCCCTCGGCACCTTCACGCTCCTCCAGCACCCCGACCGGCTGGCCGAGTTGCGCGCCGACCCGGCGCTGCTGCCCGACGCCGTCGAGGAGTTGATGCGCATGTTGTCCATCGCGGAGGGCCTCGCCCGCGTCGCCCTGGAGGACGTCGAGGTGGACGGCACCACGATCCGGGCCGGAGAAGGCGTCCTCTTCAGCACCTCGGTGATCAACCGCGACACGGACCAGTACGCCGAACCCGACGCCCTGGACTTCCACCGCCCGGCCCGCCACCACGTCGCCTTCGGCTTCGGCATCCACCAGTGCCTGGGCCAGAACCTGGCCCGCGCCGAACTGGAGATCGCCCTCGGCACCCTGCTCCGGCGCTTCCCCTCGCTGCGGCTCGCCGCCCCGCCCGAGGAGATCCCCTTCAAACCCGGCGACACGATCCAGGGGATGCTGGAACTCCCCGTGACCTGGTAAGAGGCTGCCGTCATGCACATCGACATCGACAAGGACCGCTGCATCGGCGCGGGCCAGTGCGCGCTCGCCGCGCCCGCCGTGTTCACCCAGGACGACGACGGCTACAGCACCCTGGTCCCCGGCCGCGCGGACGGCGCGGGCGAGACCATGGTCCGGGAGGCGGCCCGTGCCTGCCCGGTGAGCGCGATCACGGTCGGCCCGGCCGGCGACTGACCGCCCGCGGAGGATCCGCGGTACCGGCCGCGGCAGGCCTGAGTAGGGTTCCCGGATGACCGAACACGCCGGGAAACCCTTCCTCTACGTCGTCGTCTGCGCGGCCGGTTCCGCCTCCGGGATCGGCGAACTGATCACCGCCGCCCAGGAGCGGAACTGGGAGGTCGGGGTCATCGCCACGCCGCTCGCGATGAACGGATTCTTCGACACCGATGCGGTCCGGACCCAGACCGGCCGCCCCATCCGCTCGGCCTGGCGCACCCCGGACGACCCGCGTCCCTTCCCTGCCCCGGACGCCGTGATCGTGGCCCCCGCGACCTTCAACACCATCAACAAATGGGCGGCGGGCATAGCCGACACCCTCGCCGTCGCCACCCTCTGCGAGACCGCCGGCCTGAACATCCCGACCGCCGTCCTCCCCCGAGTGACAGAAGCCCTGACCACCCACCCCGCCTACCAGGCCGCCCTGACCCGCCTCCGCGCCATGGGCATCCGCATAGCCGAAGACCCGGACTCCACCTGGAAGGAAGCACTGGACCTACTGAACTGACGGAACGCCGCCTCGGGGCAGCGCCCTGAAGGGGCGCGGGGCTGTGTCGACATGCGGCTCCGCCGCGTGGGCGCGACATGCCACAACGGCGCCGCACCCAAGGAACAACGGTGCCCGACCGGAGGAAACCTCACCGAGTCCTACGGACGTACCCCGAACTCCCCGGCGTGGAAACGCCCACATCCCGCCGCACCACACTGATCCGCGCCCCCCAGCGAAGCGCCTTCCGCAACCCCGCGTCGGTGTACTCGACATCCACCACCCGATCGTCGAACGCCCCGGCGTACACCCCGCACTCCTCGTACGCCCCGCACTGCTCCGTCACCGCGAAGTCCAGCCCGATCCGCCGGGCCCGGCCCGCCAGTTCGGCCGTGTTCTTCTGCCCGACGGCGAGGTGCCGGGCGTGCGCGTGCCGGACGAGCAGCCTCATGAGGGCGGTCGCGTCGGCGGCGGTGAGCAGATGACGGGAGCGGGTGTAACTGTCGTAGTTGTCCGGCTCGATCGCGTCGAAGCCCTTGGCCGCGCAGCCGTCGATCCACCGGTCGACGCGTGCTGCCACGCGCCGGCGCTTGGCCGGGGTGCGCAGGTCGAGCAGCGGCTCGTTCCAGTCCTCGTCGATGACGACCTCGCCGTGGGCGTCGCGCAGCAGCAGGTCGGCCGGCCAGGAGGACCGCTCGGCTGGCTGGGCCTGGAAGGCGTTGACGTAGCAGATGTTGTAGAGGCCGGGCGCGGGGGAGTCGGAGCGGTCGCGGCTGACGATCCGGACGCCCGGGGGCGGGGAGTAGGCGCCGCCGATCTGGTAGTCGAACCCGGCGTGCCGGGGCGGCAGCCGCACGGCGGCGTGCGTCGGCGAGGCACTGCCGCGTCCGCTGCCAGCGCCGTCCCCGCCGTCCCCGGCACAGCCGGCCAGGACGGAGAGGGCCAGGACGGACGCGGCCAGGGCGGCCGCCGCGGAGCGGACGGTCCTCCGGGAGACACGGCCACCGCCGCGCGCAACATGTTCGGCGACGCCCGTTTCCTCCCTCACACCCCGGATCCAAGCGTTCCCGCGCGGTCGTCGTCAAGCCCGCCCCACGCCACCACGTACGCTCCTGACTGACCATCGCCTGGAAGGCAGGAGCAGCAACGATGCAGTATGTGAAGCTCGGTTCGACGGGCCTGGACGTCTCGCGGATCTGTCTGGGCTGCATGACCTACGGACTGCCCGACCGCGGCACGCACGAGTGGACCCTCGACGAGGCGGCGTCCAGCCCGCTGATCCGGCAGGCGCTGGAGGCGGGCATCACCTTCTTCGACACCGCCAACGTCTACTCCGACGGGACCAGCGAGGAGATCGTCGGCAAGGCGCTGCGCGAGTACGCGAACCGCGACGAGATCGTGCTGGCCACCAAGGTGCACGGCCGGATGCGGCCGGGACCCAACGGGGCCGGGCTGTCCCGCAAGGCCGTCATGACGGAGATCGACCACAGCCTGCGCCGCCTCGGCACCGACTACGTCGACCTCTACCAGATCCACCGCTACGACCACGTCACCCCGGTCGAGGAGACCATGGAGGCGCTGCACGACCTGGTCAAGGCGGGCAAGGTGCGTTACATCGGCGCGAGTTCGATGTACGCGTGGGAATTCTCCAAGGCGCAGTACACGGCGGAGCGGCACGGCTGGACGAAGTTCGTCTCCATGCAGAACCACTACAACCTGCTCTACCGCGAGGAGGAGCGCGAGATGCTGCCGCTCTGCGCGGACCAGGGCGTCGGCGTGCTGCCCTGGAGCCCGCTGGCCCGCGGCCGCCTCACCCGGGACTGGGGAACCGTCACCGGCCGCAGCAGCAACGACGACTTCGGCGGACGGCTCTACCAGGAGGGTGACCGCGCGATTGTGGAAGCGGTCACCCGCATCGCGGGAGACCGGGGCGTGGCGCGGGCCCAGGTGGCGCTCGCCTGGCTGCTGCACCAGTCCACGGTGACCGCCCCGATCGTCGGCGCGGCCCGGCCGCAGCACATCGAGGACGCGGTGGCCGCCGTCGAACTGGAGCTGAGCGACAAGGAGATCGAGGAACTCCAGGAGCCGTACACGCCGCACGCCGTCAGCGGCCACTGAGCGGTTCACCAGGTCCGTGCGGCACACGCCGGGTGCCGCGCGGACCGGTCCGCAATTCACCGCTCGCCATACTCACCGCGTTAATTGACAATTAGTCGAACATACGCGGGCGGTTTGTTTTGTGGAAAAGCGATGGATCTCTTGTTCCAAGCTGCCGGCCTGTGCAAAGGTGTGCGCGATCGCGCTCCCGTACGCCACCCCCCACGCCTCGAAAGAGCTGCCGACGGCGGACGTCAGAGATGCCGAATATCGGGTCGCATACCCCTCGGTATGGACCAATTCGTATCGCGCCCGGAGGAATGCAGCCGTGAAAGACGCAGATGCCTCGGACGAGCAACTGAGTGCCGCGCTGAAGAAGTGGACGGGAACGGCACCCGCCCTGCATCCGGTCGGCGAACTCCTCGACCGGCACTGGGAGGCGGCCTTCGCCTACGCCCGGCTCTGCACCGACGGCACCCGTGCCGCCGGAATGCTCACCACGGCCGCCTTCACCCGCCTGTTCGGCGAGTCCCTCAGGTATTCCGGGCCGTCCGCGGCCTGGCGGCCCCATCTGCTGGTCACCGTCCGCCGTATCGCCGCCGAATGGGACGGCGACGGCCGACAGAACCTCCTCCACCCGGCGCTGCGTCCCACCGCCGCCGGGGAGCGGGCCGCCGCCCGGCTGCTCCCGCCCGCCGGCCGGCGCATGCTCTCCCGGGCCTTCCAGCGGCTGCCGCAGACCGCCCGCGCCGTGCTCTGGCACACCGAGGTCGAGGCCGAACCCCTGTCCGCCCCCGCCGCACTGCTGGGCCTGGACGAGGAGGACACCCTGGCCGAACTGCGGCGGGCCCGGGAACGGCTGCGCGAGGAATGCCTGCAGGCGCACCGCGAACTCGCCCCCGAGCAGGAGTGCCTGCGCTATCTGCGCATGCTGGACGTGACCTTCCGGCGCGGCGGCGTCGACATCGATCCGGACCTGAACGACCACCTGGCCCGCTGCCGGCACTGCCGGCGGACCGGGGACCAGCTCGCGCGGTTCGAGTCGGGGCTCGGTCTCGCGCTCGCCGAGGCCGTCCTCGGCTGGGGCGCCGGCGCCTACCTGGAGTCCCGGCCCGGCCGGGCCGGCGAGAGCGCCGGACCGGACCCGCGGCCCGAGCCGGCCCCCGAAGTCCCCTTGCCTTGGGGAGGCGAAGCGTTCGCGCCCCTGGCAGAAGCGGCGACCACGTCACCGGCTGCGCCCGGCGCCCCGCCCGGCGCGTCCACCCCCCGCCCCTCGCACCGCTCGGCACGTCGGGCCGCCCCCCGTCCCCGGCGCCGCAACCTCGCGCTGGCCGTCGCCACCGTCAGCGGCCTCGTCGTGCTTCCGCTGGTCCTGTGGTCGGTGCTGGGCTCCGGCGACGGCCCCGCACCAGGCCCCGGCGGCACGCCCTCCCGGGCGCCCGGCAAGGACACGGCCAGTCCGGGCCCGTCCTGGGCCGGCGCGAACGGCACCGCGAAGGGCGCCCTGCGCGGCCGGCTGCACAACGTCGCCTCCGGGCTGTGCGTCGCCGTCGTCGGCAAGAAGGCCGTCAAGGGCGCGGAGACCGAACTGGCCACCTGCTCCTCCGCGTCGGACCAGCAGTGGGTCTACGAGCCCGACGGACGTCTGCGCAGCGCCGCCGCACCCGCCCTGTGCCTGGACTCCCACCTCGGGTACTCGGTCGTGCTGGCCGACTGCGCGGACAGCGGCCACGCCGTCAGGAGCGTCCGCTACGACTTCACGCTGCAGGGCGCCCTCGTGCCCCGCTGGGACCAGGACCTGGCGCTCACGCCGGCCGCCACCGACGGCTCGGGTTCCCTCGTCCTGAAGAACCGCGCCAACACCTCCGTCCAGCACTGGACCGTCGACACCGCCCAGCCCGACCTGCGGATGCAGATCGTCAACTGGGACACCGACAGCGGATCTACGGCGTCGCGGACGCCGACTCCGAAGGCCGCTCCCCGGCCGTCGGCGAGCCCGTCACCCTCGACGCCCGCCCCGACGGCGACCCGCCGGGCCCCGCGGCCGGCACCGTCCCCCTCCCTCTCCGGCTTCTGCGCCACCTACCCCGCCTACTGCTACCCGGGCGGCCAGGACGGCTCGGGAGGCACCGGAGGTTTCGGCGGCGGTCACGGCGGACACTGGGGCCGCTGACCGGTTCAGGGGTGCTGCGGCGGGGGCCCGGGTGGGTGCGGCGGCCGGCCGGGGTGGGGAGGTCGCTCACCGGGGTGGGGAGGCCGCTCGCCGGGGTGGTGCGGCGGCGGGGGCGGGATCGTGCCCAGGGCGGGCGCCGGTTCGGGCCAGACCAGCAGCACCGGACAGGGCGCGTGGTCCACGGCGAACCGCACGGCCGGCCCCAGGCTGCGCGGGCCCAGCCGGGAGCGGTCGCCGTCCCGGGCCAGCACCAGCAGATCGGCACCCTCGGCGGCGGCCACCACCTCGCGCTCGACCCGCCCGGACCGCTCCTGCCGGGTGCACGGCCGCCCCAGCCGCTCGGCCGCCGCCGCCAGCAGGTCGGCGGCCGAGCTGTCGCCGAGCGCCTCCAGCCGGTCCCCGGGATCCCGGCCCCAGCCCTCACCCGGGGCGTGCCCGCCGGGATGCGCGCGGCCGAGCAGCCCCGCGAACGCCCCGTGCGCCACCCCGGGCACCTCCGGCCCGGTCACATGCAGCAGCACCACCTCGGACGCGTCCCGGGCATGGGCGCGCACGGCGTCCACACAGGCGGGCCAGGTGCCCTCCACCAGCCAGGCGATCACACGCATCCCGTCGGCCTCCCTCAATTGCCTCGCACCACCGAAGTCCCGCCCCTCAGAAAACCCGCAGCGACCCCCACAGCGCCACCACCGCCACGGCCAGCGACGACGGCACCGCGACCAGCCCCAGCCGGGTGAACTCCCCGAGGTTCACGCCGTGTTCGTGCTGGTGCACGATCCGCCGCCACAGCAGCGTGGCCAGCGAACCGGCGTACGTCAGGTTCGGGCCGATGTTCACCCCGAGCAGCACCGCGAGCACCGCGCCCGGCCCGGACGCCGCCGCCAGCGGCAGCAGCACCAGCACGGCCGGCAGATTGTTGATGACGTTCGCCAGCACCGCGGCCAGCGCGGCGGTCCCCAGCAGCGCGGGCAGCCCCGTGCCGCCCGGCAGCACATGCCCGAGCACGCCGGCGAGCCCGTTGTCGACGACGGCCCGCACCACGACGCCCAGCGCCAGGACGAACACCAGGAAGGCCGGCGCCGCCGCCCGCACCACCGTCAGCGGTGTCGCCCGCCCTCGCAGCAGCGCCCGCCCGGCCAGCACCAGCGCGCCCGCCGCCGCGACCCACACCGGCTCCACCCCGAACACCGACGCCACCACGAAACCGGCCAGCACGCAGCCGACGGTCACCAGCGCGAACAGCGGCGGCGCGGGCGGCTCGCCCGCGTCCTTCGCGACCGGCGCGGCCGCCGTCAGGTCGTGGGCGAAGAACCGCCGGAAGACCACGTACTCCACGCCGATCGCGGCCAGCCACGGCAGGACCATCAGCCCCGCGAACCGGGTGAAGCTCAGCCCGCTCGCCGCGAACGCGAGCAGGTTCGTCAGATTGGACACCGGCAGCAGCAGCGACGCCGTGTTCGACAGATGCGTGCACGCGTACACGTGCGGCTTGGGCCGTACACCGGTCCGCGCGGCGGTGGCGAAGACCACCGGCGTGAGCAGTACGACCGTGGCGTCCAGGCTGAGGACGGCGGTGATCGCCGACGCCAGCGCGAACACCGCCGTCAGCAGCCGCACCGGCCTCCCCGCCGCCCAGCGGGCCGTCCACGCCCCGCACCACTGGAACAGCCCCGCCACATCGCAGAAGTGGGCGAGCACCAGCACCGCCGCCAGGAACCCGACCACCGGGCCGAGCCGCGCGGCCTCGGCCCCCGCGTGGGCCGGCGAGATCGCGCCGGTGGCGACCACGAGACCGGCGGCGGGCGCGGCCGCCACCGCCTCCGGCCACCCGAACGGCCGTACGACGGCCCAGACGAGCACCGCGACCAGCAGAACGGCGGAGAGGGCCTCGGCGGCAGAGCTGTTCAGGACGGGTCCTTCCCCGGTCGATCAGGTCGATCTCATGGTGCCGCCCATGAAAACAGACTCCGGAAACCCGCCTACGACGCCCCGGCGCCCGCCGCGCCCAGGAACTCCGCCCAGCCGCCCGTCGGGGCCTGGCCCGGCGACAGCGTCCGCAGGGTGCGCAGCACCGCCGGGTCCTGCGCCTCCAGCCAGGCCACGAGCTGCTTGAAGGACACGAAGCGGACGTCGTCGTATGCGGCCATCCGGCCGATCGCCTCCTCGACGGCGTCCATGTAGATGCCGCCGTTCCAGCGTTCGAAGTGGTTGCCGACGAAGAACGGCGCCCGGTTGGTGGTGTAGGCGCGGTGGAAGCCGGCCAGGTAGGTGTCGCGGGCCTGCGAGCGCCACGAGGCGAACTTCGCCGGATCGCCGAGCGGGTCGCCGCCGGACTGGTTGAACATCATATTGTAGTCCATCGACAGGACTTGGAAGGAGTGCCCGGAGAACGGGATCGACTGCAGCGGGAAGTCCCAGATCCGGCCGCCCTGCACCTTCTGCGGCCAGATCTGCAGCCCGCCCGGGGAGCTGGCGTCGTACGTCCAGCCGAGCGCGGCCGCCGTGGGCAGCAGGTTCTTCTGCCCCTCCAGGCAGGGGGTGCGGCCGCCGGTCAGCTCCTTGCGGTAGTCGAAGGGGAGGGGTTCGAGGTCGGTGAAGCCGGTGTTGGTCCGCCAGTGCGTGACGAAGTCGACGGCCTGGTCGATCTCGCTGCGCCAGTCGGCCGGCGACCACCTGCCCACGCCGGTCGCACCGCAGAAGTGCCCGTTGAAGTGGGTGCCGATCTCGTGGCCCTCCAGCCAGGCGGCGCGCACCTGCTGGAGGGTGGCGTGGATGTGCCGGTCGGCGAGGTAGCCGATCGCGGACGCGCCGACCGGGTGCTGAGGCGGGTGGTACAGGTGCTTCTTGGACTCCGGCAGCGTGTAGATGCCGCTGAGGAAGAACGTCATCGTGGCGTGGTGGTCGGCGGCCACCTTGCGGAACCGGGAGAACAGCTTGTTGCTCAGCTCGCCGGCCCCGTCCCAGGAGAACACCACGAACTGCGGCGGCTTCCGGCCCGGCTTCAGCCGGACCGGCTTCGGCTGGTTCGGCTGCGCGCCGGTGTCCGCGGTGGAGCCGTCGCCTATCTTCCTGACCGGCCGCGCCTGCGTGGTGCCCCGGCCGTACGCCGGGTCCTTCGCGCCCACGGACAGCCCGCCCCCGGACGAGCACGCGGACAGGGCGCCCAGCACACCGGCCGCCGCCCCCGCCGTCAGCACACGCCTGCGTGAAATCCCGCTCATCTTGTCCCCGAACTCCTCGTCAAGGCCCCGCGAGGCCCGCTCGCTGTGTGGTCGAGGGGTTCGATGAGCCGTCACGGCGGAAAGATCGCGGCCGGCGGGACGTGTTGCCGTCCTGTGACACTTGTGGCGCGCTCATGACGAACCCCGCCGCCCGGAACGGGCGACGGGGCTGCGGGGAGACGGGCGGGAGCCCGTGCGGGAGTGCCGGTCAGGCGCCCGTGCCGGGGCGGAAGACCGTCAGGAACACGGACGAGGAATTCCCGCCCACCGGGACCGTCCCCGCCGTCCACGCCACCTTCAGGTGGTCCCGCTCGTCCGGCGGGGTGATCAGCAGCGCAGCCGGCGTGGCCGTCTTGGCGCCGCTGATCTCCGGGTTGGAGAACGTCAGCCCCGCCCAGGCGCTCCCCCCGGGCCTGAGCGTGATCGTCGCCGGCGTGCCCGAGGACCGCTTGGGGTCCGGGCCGAGCTGGCCGCCGGAGGCGTTCACGAAGGCCGCACCCGGATAGCCGCGCACGGTGCAGGTGCGGGCCGACTTGTTGGTGAGGACGAGCGGGAAGTTCTCCTGGCCGGCCCCCGGATCGTTGCGGCCCACCGAGGCACGCAGCTCGGAGGTGTGGCAGCGGGAACTCGTGGCCGACGTGCGCGTCCCGCCGTCCGGGGACGTGGTCGCCGGCTTGGCTGCGGACGTCTTCGTGCCCCCGTCCGGGGTGGACGCGCTGGACGCGGCGCTCTTGTGCGGGGTCGAGCCCGGGCTGGACTCGGTCGCGGGCGCCGCCGTCCCCGACACCTTCACCGCGGGGCTGGTGTGGCCGTCGGTGCTGCCGCAGGCGGTCAGGAGGCTCAGGCCGGCGACCGCGCCCGCGAGCAGGGTGGTGCGCCGCAAGGATCGAGGTGTGTACGCCATGTCTCTCAACACTCCTGGAGGGTCACGGCACGCGCCGGACGCGTGCCTGGGGCGCCGGGTGCGCCGTCATCACACTCCGATGCGTGGACCGCCGGAAAAGTTCGGAACGTGCCGGGTTCTTTTCCCCGCCTTGACCGTCCCTACGACCCCTGGGGCGAGACCCGCAGCGAACGGAGTACGCCGTCGGACGCCGAGTTGTCACCCCGGCGCCGGACCTGGACGTACACCTGCGGCTGCGCGGAGCCGTCCGCCGGGCGCAGCGCGGACTCGGTGACCGTGCCGCCGTCGGGGCAGCCCGTCCAGACCCGGACGGGGCCGCGCCAGTCGGCGTCGGCGAACGTGTGGCTGCCCGCGTAGCGGCAGCCGGAGTGGGTGAGGGCGTCCACCCGGGCCGTGACGTCGCCGTGCTCGCTGAGGCCCACGAACACGCCGTCGACCGGCGCCGTCAGATCCGGCCAGGCGGTCAGGTCGTCGGCGACCCCAAGCCCCGGCTCGTGCCCCGCCGCCAGACCCAGCGCGGCCGGGTCCCAGCCGGAGTCGCGCAGTTGCCGTGCCCAGTCCGCGGGCACCTCCACGCTCACCCGGCCGGTGGAGTCCGCGACCCTCGTCCGCCCGGCCGAGCCCGGCCGGTGGAGCAGCAGCGTCACCCCGGCGGCGGCGACCGCGGCGGCGAGCAGCGCGGCCAGGGACAGGGTGACCGCGTTGAGCCGGCCCCGGACACGGTCGAGCCGCTTGGCCCGGACAGGGACGGAGGGCGGTGCGGCCGGGGCGAGGGCCGTGACCGGGTCGGCAGGGGAGTGTGCCGCGGCCGGGTCGGCGGGGGAGTGGGGCGCGGGCGGGTCGTCCGGGGCCGCCGCCAGCCGGTCCAGCTCGTCCGCGAAGACCTGCGCGCCCGGCCAGCGCCGCCGCCGGTCCGGCTCCAGCGCGCGCATCAGCGCCCGCTCGGCCGCCTCGCCCAGTTCCGGCCGCAGCCGCCCCGGCGGCACCACCCGGCCGGGCTGTCCCGGCACGCTGCCGGTGACCAGCTCGTAGCCGACCGCGCCCAGGCTGTACACGTCGGCGCGCTCGTCGATGCCCTCCCCGGGCTCGGCCTGCTCCGGCGGCTGGTAGCCCGCGCTGCCGGCAGCGAGCGTCAGCACCGAGGCCTGCGCGAGGCTCTTGGCCAGCCCCAGATCCGCCAGCAGCACCCGCCGGTCACCGTCCGGCGCGGTGTGCAGCAGCACGTTGGTCGGCTTGATGTCCCGGTGCACGATGCCCGCCTCGTGCAGGGCGGCGGCGCTGCGCGCGGCCAGCGCCGTCAGCCGCAGCGCCGCCGGCACCGGCAGCGGGCCCTCGGCGAGCAGATCGGCGAGGGTGCCGCCGTCGGCGTACTCCATCACGAAGTACGGCCGTGAGTCCGGGAGTTCCCCGATGTCGTAGACCTGCACCACCCGGCTGGAGCCGGCCCGGCGCAGCAGCCGCGCCTCGGACAGGAACCGCTCCCGTACGTCGAGCCGGTGCGCCCAGTTCTCGGCAAGGACCTTCACCGCCACCGGAGCGTCCAGCTCCTCGTCGTGGGCGAGCCACACCGTGGCGAAGGCCCCGCTGCCCAGGCGCCGTTCGAGACGGTAGCGGCCGATCCGCTCCAGGGAGTGCATACGACTATCATGCCTGGCCTGAGATCGACTTCCAGGGGGACCCTCACGTGCAGGACCCGGCACTGACCGAAGACCTCGCCCGGCGCGCCGCCGGCGGTGACCGAGCCGCGCTGGACCGGCTGCTGACCGAGATCCGGCCGGAGGCCGTGCGCCGCTGCGGGCGGTTCCTGCCCTGCCGGGAGGACGCGGAGGAGGCCGCCCAGGACGTGCTGCTCCAGGTGGCCCGGCACATCTCCGCCTTCGAGGGCCGCAGCCGCTTCAGCACCTGGCTCTACACGGTGGTCGCCAACTGCGCCCGGCAGAAGTACCGCGAGCTGAAGCGGCGCGCCGCCGAACAGCCCGCCGTCATCGAGCCGTCCCTGTCCGTCGACCCGCGCACCACCAGCGTCATCGCCGGCTCCCGCGTCGACCTGCTGGAGGCCCTGGAACGGCTGGAGCGCGAGCACCCGCACCTGGTGGCGCCGCTGGTCTACCGGGACATCTGCCAGCTGGACTACGCCGAGGTCGCCGAACGCGTCGGCATCCCGCTCGGCACCCTGAAGTCCCGCCTGCACGAGGCACGCAAACAGGTCCGCCCCTGGCTCACCGCGTCCTGAGGCTCTCGTGCGGCCCGGTGTCCGGCCTCGGCCCGCGTCTGGGGTCCTCGTCCGGCCCGGTGCCCAGCCTCGGCCCGCGTTCTGAGGCCCTCGTGCGGGCCAGTGCCGGCCTGAGCCCGCATCCGGCCCGGTGCCCGGCTCAACCCGTGTCCTGGCCTCGACCGCCCGGTGTCCGGCCTCAGGCCGCCTCCTGAGGCCTTCGTCCATCCCCGTGCCGAGGGCCTCAGCCCAGGCCCAGGCCCTCGTCCTCGTCCAGCACGCCCAGTTCCGCCCAGATCGTCTTGCCGTCGGCGGTGTGCCTGCTGCCCCAGCGCTGGGTGAGCTGGGCGACCAGCAAGAGTCCGCGGCCACCCTCGTCCCAGGTCTTCGCGCGCCTGAGGTGCGGCGCGGTGTGGCTGGTGTCGGAGACCTCGCAGATCAGCGTGGTCGCGTCATGGATGAGCCGCAGCCGGATCGGGTGGGAGCCGTACCGGATCGCGTTGGTCACCAGTTCGCTCACCACCAGCTCCGCGGTGAACCCGGCCGCGCTCAGCGACCAGCGGTCCAGCTGGTCGACGACCTGCTTGCGGATCGGCGCGACCAGCGCCGGGTCGGCCGGGATGTCCCAGGTCGCGACCTGGGACGCGGGCAGCCCCTGGGTGCGGGCCAGCAGCAGTGCCACGTCGTCGCCGGCACCGCCCTGCGGCAGCAGCGCGTGCAGGATGCTGTCGCAGGTCTCGTCGAGGGATCCGGTGTACGTCCCGAGCGCCTCGTGCAGCAGCGGGTGGCCGGCGTCGCCCGCCCGGTCCCGGTGCTGCACCAGGCCGTCCGTGTAGAGCGCGAGGACGGTGCCCTCGGGCAGTTCGACCTCGGTGGACTCGAACGGCAGCCCGCCGAGCCCCAGCGGCGGCCCGGCCGGCAGGTCCAGCTGCCGGGCACCGCCGCCGCCCGGGGGGAGCAGCACGGGCGGCGGATGACCGGCCCGGGCGAGGGTGCAGCGCCGGGAGACGGGGTCGTACACGGCGTACAGGCAGGTGGCGCCGACCTCGCCCGTGCTGCCGTCGCCACCGGCTTCCTCCGACAGCCGGATCACCAGGTCGTCGAGGTGCGTGAGCAGCTCGTCCGGGGCCAGGTCGATGTCGGCGAGGGTGCGCACGGCGGTGCGCAGCCGGCCCATGGTGGCCGACGCCTGCACGCCGTGCCCGACGACGTCCCCGACGACCATGGCGACGCGCATCCCGGACAGCGGGATCACGTCGAACCAGTCGCCGCCCACCCCGGCGCGGGCCGCCGGCAGATAGCGGGAGGAGGCCTCCAGGGCGGCGGTGCGCGGCAGGGTGCGGGGCAGCAGGCTGCGCTGCAGGGCGAGCGCGGTCTCGCGTTCGCGGGAGTAGCGGCGGGCGTTGTCGATGCACACGGCGGCCCGGGCGGTGATCTCCTCCGCGAGCAGGGCGTCGTCCGCGGTGAACGGCTCCGGGCGCCGGTGCCGGGCCAGCAGCGCGACCCCGAGGGTGAGGCCGCGGGCCTGGATGGGCACCGACATCGCCGAGTGGAAGCCGAAGTCCTGCGCCCGCCCGGACCGCACCGGGTCCGAACGCAGCCAGTCGTCCCTGGCCTTCGTGACCTCCGTGGCCTCCGTGGCCTCCGCCCTGTCCGAGGCGCGGATGGTGCGGCCGGCGATCAGCGAGTCGGCCTGCGGGGAGGCGGCGGGGTACACGCTGACCTGCCCCTGCGCGGTCACCGCCTCCGGAATGCCGGGGAGGACCGACTGGTGTGCGGCGCGGCGCAGCGACACCGGTGCCGTGATGTGCGCGGGAGGCTCCCAGCCCGGCTCCCGCGGGTCCAGCAGATCGATGCTGACGAAGTCGGCGAGTGCGGGAACGCACACGTCCGCCAGCTCCTGTGCCGTCCGGGTGACGTCGAGGGTCGAGCCGATGCGCACGCTCGCCTCGTTCACCAGCTGCAGCCGCTGCCGGGTCCGGTGGTTCTCGGTGACGTCGTGCGCGGCCAGGCACACGCCCCGCACCCGGCCCGCGCCGTCGGTCACCGGCGCCATCCGGGCCAGCCAGGCGCGGACCTCGTCCCGGGCGCCCGTGCGCAGCAGCGTCTGCACGTCCAGCGGAGCGCCGGTGGACAGCACCCGGAGCATGCCCTGCTCCAGCTCGTCGCTCTGCGGCTTGCCGCCGATCTCCGCGAGCCTGAGGCCCCGCAGCCGCTCCTCGGGCAGCCCGATGATCTCGGCCATGGCGTCGTTCATCCGGCGCAGCCGCAGCCGCTCGTCGTACACGGCGACGGCACAGGGCGCCTGGATCAGGCTCGCCCGGGTGAGGGGGTCGCCCGGGTCGTCCGGCGCTGCCGTCTCCCCGCCGGTGAGCGGGGTGACCACGAGCCAGTCCCCGGGCCGGCCGTCGCGCGGCGCCCGGTGGTGCGCGAGCAGCCAGACCGGGACGGTACGGCCGTCCCGGTGGCGCAGAGCGAGCGTTCCCTCCCAGCGCGGCGTGCCGGGCGGGGCGGGCGGATCGCTCCCGGCGAGCAGATCGGCGGCGGGGCGGCCCACGACGTCGGCGGCCGGGTGGCCGAGCAGCCGCCGCGCGCCCTCGTTCCACTCCACCAGCGTGCCGTCGTCGCCGATGACAGCCCGGGCCGTCGCCCCATCGTCGAACGGATAGACCCGGCTCATCTCGCCACTCCCAAGCGCACACGCACAGTGAACAGGTGCACCACTTGTGTTCCAGCCTAGTGCGTCGCGTGCTCGAGCGGACCGCGACCCCCGGCGCGGACTCCGGCCGGCCGGGCCCGGTCAAGGGCCGTTTCCGGCCGATCCGCGGGCCGGGCCCTCCCGGCGTCGCTGCCGGGCGTCGGCAGGTACCGCCGCCACAGGGCCCTGACCTGGAGGTATTTACGCGTAAATACCCTCGGCGGTACCGTGAGGCCATGCCAGCTCTCAACGTGGAGTTCAGCGACCGCGAGCTAGAGGACCTGAGGCAGATCGCCAAGGAGCGCGGGACGTCGATGAAGGCCCTCGTGCGCGAGGCGGCCGCGGCCGACATCGCCCGGCACCGGGCCCTGCAGGAGGGCGCCGAGGAATTCCGGCGCTTCTTCGCCGCACACGCCGCGGAGTTCGCGGCCGCGTTCCCGGACGACGAGGCCCCCGCCAAGGGCGAGGCCGCCTGAGTGATGCCGCCCGTCCTCCACATCGACGTCCCCTGGCTGCTCCAGCGCCACGAGGAGGTCCTGCCCGACCAGCCGACGGTCGACGACTTCTCCGCGCTGGTCGCCGCCGTCGCCCGGCACCGCGTCGACCCGCCCCGGCTCGGCGTGGACTCCGACCCGGCCTGGCGCGCCGCCGCCCTCCTGCACACCCTCGCCCTGCTCAAGCCGCTGCCCTCGGCGAACGCTCGCTTCGCCTGCGCGACCGCGGTGGCCTACATGTTCGTCAGCGGCGTCGGCATCGATCCGCCCTACGGCGCCCTCGTCGACCTCGCCCGCGACCTGATGTCCGGCAAGACAGACGTCTACGGCGCGGCCGACCGGCTCCGCTCCTGGCAGATCTGACTGATCAGGCCCCGGGGCCGGCAGGGAAGCGGCCCCCCGGGGCCGCCGGCCGAGGGCGGGAGGAACGGGGCCGGCGGCCGTGTCGCGCGGGAGAGCCGCCGTTCCGCGCGAGGCCTCCGAGAAGGGCCGGACCCCAGTCCACTCCCGGCCCCCGGACACCGGGAGCGTGCGCGGCCGGGCGGTGCGTGCGCGCCCTTCACACGGGGCGCGCGGACGCCCGGAGGACGCACTCGGAAGGTGCATTGTTCAACCAGGCCACGGGCGTGTCGCCTGACTTTCCTTCAACACCGGTGATGTCGTACGGGCGCCTTGTTGCCTGTGTGGAAATTGTGCAAGGGTGGCGGCACCGGTGCGGAGGGTAACGGCCGGGGCTCATCGGGCAGTTGAGGAGCAGGACCGGCAGCAGCCGGTGCGTCCCCGCCCCCGCCACCGTCCGGAGGTACGCAGGTACGCCTCCGCACCACCGCTGAGCAGAACGCATCGAAGGAACCCGCTCCGTGTTCACCCCCCACCCCCCTCGCCCTCCGTTCCCGCCGCCCGGCGGCGATCCGGCCGAGTCCGACGAGTCCCTCGCCGCACCGCTGCGGGCCGGTTCCGACGCCGAGGCCTCCCGGTCCGTCGCGCTGCTGATGGCCCGGCACTGGCGGCCCGTCCACGACTACGCCGTCATCTGCCTGGCCGCCCCCGGTCCCCTCGCCCACATGGTGACCGCCGCCGCCTTCCACCAGGTCCTCGGCCGGGTCGCGCTCGGCGAACCCGCCGAGGCGCTGCGGCCCCGCCTGCTGGTGGCCGTCCGGGACACCGTCCTGAACTGGTCCGGCACCGGACACATAGCCGCCGTCCTGCCCGGCCTCGGCAAACCCGCCGGCGGGCGCGGCATGCGCAACGCGAAGTCGCTGATACCGGAGAACCGGCTCCTCGTCGAACGCTCCTTCACCGGTCTTCCCCGGCTCGCCCAGGCGCTGTTGTGGCACACCGAGGTCGAGGCTGAGCCGGCACACGTGCCGGCCGGACTGCTCGGCATGGCCGCCGACGTCGCGGCCGAGGCACTCGCGCAGGCCCGCGACGCCTTCCGCGAGGGCTGTGTCCAAGCGCACCGGGAACTCGCGCCGAGCATGGACTGCCGCCACTACAACCGGCTGCTCGACATCCCGATCCGGCGCGGCGGTGCCCTGCTGCCGGACGTCGAGCGGCATCTCGCCGAGTGCTCCTACTGCCGGCACGCGGCCGAGCAACTCGGCCATGTCGAGGCCGATCCGGGTGTGCTCCTCGCCGAGGCGATCCTCGGCTGGGGCGCCCGCCGCTACCTCGACTCGCGCCCCGGCCGCCGCCCCGGCCCGGCCCGGGGCACGTCCCGGCGCTCCGGCGGAGGCCGGCGTGGCAGACCCGGACCGCTGACCCGGCTCCCCGCGTTCCCCGGACGCCGCCGGGGCGAGGGCGGGCCCGGTCCGCTCGCCCGGCCCGGACGCGGGGAGCCCGGCGTCGGCTGGTCGTCCAGGGCTTTGCTCACCGGCGTCGGCGTCGCCTCGGCCGCGCTGCTCGCCGTCGTCCTCGCCGTCAGCCTCTGGCCCGACGGCGGCGACGGCTCCCACGACGCCACCGGCCCCGGTGCCGGTTCTCCGTCGGCCTCCGCCACCGCTCCGGGCGCGGCCGGCCTGCCTCACGCCGACCGGCCGACCCGGCTGCGCGATGTGGGCACGGGCCTCTGCCTGGACGTCAAGGGCAGGCCGACGCCGGGCGCGAGCGCCGTCCTCGCGGTGTGCTCCAGCGCCGGGACCCAGCAGTGGACGTACGGCGGCGACGGGCTGCTGCGCAGCGCGGCCGGCCCCGGCCTGTGCCTGGACTCGCACGCCGACGCCGGCGTGGTCATCCTCGGCACCTGCGCCGGGGCGAGGACGAAGCGCGGCGGTGACGTGCGCTACGAGCTCACCGGGCGGGGCGAGTTGCTGCCCCGCTGGGACACGACCCTCGCCCTCGCCCCGGCCGGCGGGCAGGCGGGCGCGGACATCGTCGTCAAGGTGCGCGACCACTCTCCCGGCCAGCGCTGGCGGACCGACCGCCCCACGGCGAGCCCCGGCTCCCTGTCCGTCGCCGGCAGCGCCGGACCGCCCGCACGTTCCGCCGAACACGCAGTCATCCAGGGCTAGTCGACCACGTCCTGGGGTGCGGTGCCGGCCAGGAAGCCGAGGACGTTCTGGACCGCGGCCAGCGCGATGCGGATCACGGTCTCCCGGGTGACGCCCCCGACATGGGGGGAGAGGACCACGTTCGGGGCCCGCAGCAGCCTGCTGTCCGGCGCGGGCGGCTCCGGGTCGAAGACGTCGAGGCCCGCTCCGGCCAGGGCGCCCTTCTCCAGCGCGTCCGCGAGGGCGTCCTGGTCGATCAGGGCGCCCCGGGCCGTGTTGACGACGAACGCCGTCGGCCGGAGCAGCGCCAGCCGCCCGGCGTCCAGCAGGTGCCGGGTGTCCTCGGTGAGCGGCGCGTGCAGGGTGACGTAGTCCGAGGAGGCGAGCAGTTCCTCCAGCGGTACGAACCGGGCCCCGCCCAGCGCCTGTTCGGCCTCCTCGGGCAGCCGGTGGCGTCCGGCGTAGAGGATGGTCATGTCGAACGCGGCGGCCCGCCGGGCCACTTGGCGGCCGATCTGGCCGAGCCCCACGATGCCGAGCGTCTTGCCGGACAGTTCGGTCAGGCTCGGCTGGAGCCGGGGCAGCGCCCACTCGCCCGCGGCCAGCGCCTGATGGGCGGGCAGCACCTGCTTGGCGAGGGCCAGCATGAGCGCGAAGGTCTGCTCGGCCACGTTCTGGGCCTCGGCGCCGCTGGACCCGATCGTGCACACCGGGATCCCCCGGGCGCGGGCCGCGTCCGTGTCGACGTAGTCGAAGCCGTGGCTGGCGCACTGCACCAACTCCAGCCCGGTTGCCTGCGCGAGGTGTTCGGCGGTGACCGGGGCGAGCGCGGTGAGGATCACCCGGGCGGCGCGTAGCGCGTCCGGGTCCTCGCCGGCGGACTCGACGACGGTGACAGGGGCGTCAGCGGGGAACAGCCCGGCCAGTGCGGCGCCCGTGGCGCGGCCGCCGACATGCGGCGGCACCACGGCGAGGACGTTCTTCGGGGCGCTCACGCGGACTCCTCGGCGAGGTCGGCCCGCCCGACGCCGGCGGGGGAGGAGTGGCCGGACAGGGCCAGGGTGAGATCCAGTTCGGCCAGCACGCAGCGCACGACGTGCTCCACGCCCGCCTGCCCGTCCAGGCCGAGCCCGTAGACGTACGGCCGGCCCAGCAGCACCGCCCGCGCGCCCAGGGCGAGGGCCTTGAAGACGTCGTCGCCGGTGCGCACCCCGCTGTCGAACAGCACGGCGAGCCGGTCGCCGACGGCATCCGCGATCCCCGGCAGCGCGTCGACTGCCGCGACGGAACCGGCCACCTGCCGGCCGCCGTGGTTGGACACCACCACGCCGTCCATCCCGGCGTCGGCGGCGAGCCGGGCGTCGTCCGGGTGCAGGACGCCCTTGAGGACGATCGGCCCGTCCCAGTGCTCCCGCAGGAACGCCAGGTCCGGCCAGGTGTGGCTCGCGTCCCCGAACAGGCCGAGGAAGTGCAGCACCGCCGCGTTCGGGTCCTCGTGGACCGGTTTGGCCAGCCCGGCCCGGAACGCCGGGTCGGTGAAGTAGTTGGCGGTGCCCACCCCGTGCAGGAACGGCAGGTACGCCTGGTCCAGGTCGCGGGGCCGCCAGGACAGCAGCGGGGTGTCCAGCGTGACGACCAGCACCGAGTACCCGGCCGCCCGTGCCCGTCCGAGGAAGCTGCGCGTCACCTCGCGGTCCTTGCCCCAGTACAGCTGGAACCAGCGCTCGGCGTCGCCCATGGCCTCGGCGACCTCCTCCAGCGGGGTGCTGGACGCCGAGGACAGGATGTACGGCACGCCTTGCGCGGCGGCGGCCCGGGCGGCGGCGCACTCGGCGTCCGGGTGCATGATCGACAGCACCCCGACGGGGGCCAGGGCCAGCGGCGCCGGCAGGGCGCGGCCCAGCACCTCGACCGACAGGTCGCGCTCGTGCACGTCCCGGAGCATGCGGGGCACGATGCGGCGCCGGGCCAGGGCCTCCCGGTTGGCGCGCGCGGTGCTGCCGTCGCCCGCGCAGCCCGCCACGTACCCCACCGGGCCCGGTCCGAGCCGGTGTTCGGCCAGCTCCTCCAGCCGGGTCAGATCGGTGGGCAGCCGGGGTACGGCGCCCGTCATCCCGTTCAGGTAGATCTCGTACTGGAAGTCGGCCCAGTGCTTCGCCATCCGTCCGTCCCGCCTCTCCTCGCCGAGTACGCGCCGCCGGCACGTGCAGCCAGACGATACTGGCCGGTAGCAACGGATGACGCCGCGGGTCCCGGACCCGTTTTCCTGTCGCGGCGGTGACGACGGGATGTACGCCTCGTGACCGCAGGGGTTTGGTGAGGGGTTGGTGAAAGGTCGGGACGGAATGTTTCCGGCCGTTTGGGAAAGCGGTGGTTTTCGGCCATCTGGCCGTTTCTCGCGATCAAGAACCGCTCAGTTATGGGGGTTACACGCTCAGTTTCCGTAACTTCGCGCCACTGATTCAATACGCAAGGTTACTGAAAGCCATGGGGTCGATGTGTGTTTCCCCGGCGGACTCGGCAGAGTGGCGCTCGCCGCTCCGGCACCCGACCGGTCCGGGCGGCACCCTCGAAGTTCCAAGCGGAAGGATGCACACAATGCGGACCACCGCGCGCTGGGCAGCGACCCTCGGCCTCTCGGCCGCCGCCGTCTGCGGACCCCTGACCGGGGCCGCCGTCGCCGCGCCGCACGCCGCGCCGGCGTCGCTCTACGCCCCCTCGGCGCTGGTGCTCACCACCGGCCACGGCGACCAGGCGGCCACGGCCACCCCGGAGCGCGCCGTCACCCTGACCTGTGCCCCGACGGCCTCGGGAACGCATCCGGCCGCGGTTCAGGCCTGCGCCGAACTGCGCGGTGTCGGCGGTGACTTCGACGCGCTGAAGGCCCAGGACGGTGTGATGTGCACCAAGCTGTGGGACCCGGTCGTCGTCACGGTCGAGGGCGTGTGGCAGGGCAAGCGCGTCTCCTACGAGCGCACGTTCGGCAACGCCTGCGCGAAGGATGCCGTCGGCAGCCTCTTCGCGTTCTAGAGACCGGGATCGCCGGTACCCCGTATCACCGGATCAGGCCTGCAACTGGGGAGTGCGGCTCTTCGGGCGGGGACCTGCGATCTCGCACCGGGACCGACTGGGCGGAGTGGGGCCGCCCTCCGGTCACCGGGCACGCCGCCCCTCCCCGCGGTGGACTGTGGGGGTCCACCCGGGGAGCGGTGGCAGCACGTCGGTGCCCGTCCGGCCGCGATGGCCGGGCGGGCCCTTTCATGTCCTGCGCCGGTGACTCGTGTCGCACCAGGGATAGCGGCGGCTGCGCCGGCAGGTGCACAGGGCCACCCGGAAGCGGTCGGAGGAGACGACGGTGCCGTCCTCCAGCTCCACCTCCACCGGCCCCTCCACCAGCAGCGGGCCACAACGCTGCACGGTGATCCGGCGCGGTCGCTCAGCAGGGTCGTTCGGCACGGATGACCACCAGCTCCTCCGTCTCGTCGGCCGCCGGCAGCAGACCGCTGCGGCGCAGCCGGCCCGCCCGGGACCGCAGCACCGGCCCGAAGGCGATGCGGCGCCGCCGGACCACCGTGGTCAGCAGGCCCGCCGCCCGCAGCGCGTGCAGGGTCCGCTCGGTGCCGCTCAGCGCCGAGTGCACGATCAGCAGCACACCGCCGGCCCTCAGCAGACCTGGCGCGTCCCGGCAGATCCGGTCCAGCAGCAGCCGCCCGTCGTGACCCGCGTCCCAGGCCCGCGCCCGGCCGTGCGGGGGGCGTGCGGCGCCGGGCGCCGGCACGTAGGGCGGATTGGCGAGGATCAGGTCGTACGTCCGTCCCCGCACCGGGTGGAACAGGTTGCCGCGCCGGATCCGCACCGGCTGCCGGGTCAGCCAGGCGTTCAGCCGAGCCGTCCACACCGCCGTCCACGACACGTCCACCGCGGTCACCTCGGCACCGCGCCGGGCGGCCGCCAGCGCCAGGGCACCGCTTCCGGTGCCCACGTCCAGCACCCGCGCACCGGGTGGCGGCGCCTCCGCATGGAGGGCCTCGGTGAGGAGTGCGGTGTCGTCCTGCGGGGCGTACACCCCGGGAAGCACCAGAGCGATCATGTCGTCCGAGTACCCGGCCGATCAGGATGTATGAGACATAGTGGGATCAAGCGGAACTCGTAGCGCGGAGCGACCCGCGCGCCAGTCGGTGAGCAGCCGCCGGGCCAGCCGGTCCTCCAGGTACTCCGTCGCGTCGATCCCGAAGGCGATGTCGGCCGACAGCCCCGGTTCCTCGTCCAGCAGGCCGCCGATCACGTCGTGGCGTACGACCTGCTCGTGCACCGCGTCGGCCTCGACGTGCTCGTCGTAGAAGAACTCGGCGGCCGGCCCGGCGCCCGTGCGGCGCATGGCCTCGGCGAGCCGGCGAGAGCCGGGGGAGGAGGTGATCTCGACGTCGGCGAAGTGACCGACCAGGGCGCCGCGCAGCTCCCGGTGCAGCCCGAACAGCGACATCAGGTTGACGACGGCGAGCATCTCGGCCCCGCCCGCGTCCAGGTAGCGGCCGTACGCCGTCTCCAGGCCCAGGTCCGTCATCAGGTCGGCGAAGAGGCGGGCGTGGACCCGCTCGGCCCGGCCGCCGCCGAACTCGTCGAACTCCACGGCCGCCATCGCCGCCTTGGCCCGTCCCCACAGCCGGGGCAGCACCCACGCGTGCGGGTCGGCCTCCTTCAGGTGGTACAGGGAGCGCTGGGCGGCGTACTCGCGCAGCTGCCACAACTCGCCCTCGTCGCGCAGGTGGTGCGTGACGCCGCTGCCCTCGACCGGCTCGACCAGGAGTGCGCCGAGGGCCTCGTCGAGGCTGTCATGCCCCGGGGTGTCGGCGCGCAGCGCGGACAGGAACCGCCGCTCCAGCGCCGCCCGCACGCGCAGCAGCTCCGGGTCCCACTCGTGTCCGGGGTCGACGCCCGCGAAGCCCCGGTAGTGCAGTTCGTAGCACACGTACAGGGCGAGCTGGAGGTCGTCGCCGTAGGGGTCGGCCGTGTCGGCGTCGCAGGGACGGGGCAGCGGGCCGGTGCCGGTCAGGTGGGCGATGACCGCGGCGGAGAGTGGTCCCCGCGTGCCGGGCAGCCGGGGTTCGTGCTGGTTCATGGGGACCGGGTACCCGCGGGCCCCGAAGGCACCGTGATCGATTCCGGGCGTGGCCGAGGGGCCGCCGTCTCCCTGTGGACGGCGGCCCCTCGGCGGCTCGCGGAGCGGGTTGTCACATGTGGACGACCGGTGCGGCACCCGCGTCCTGGCGCGGCACCCCGCGGCGGTGGAGCAGGAACGCGATCACCGTGCCGGCGGCGAAGAAGCCCGCCGACCACCAGAAGGCGGTGGTGTAGCTCTCGATCGTGGCCTGCGCCCGGACCAGCTCGCTGCCGGCGTCGTGTCCCGACAGGTAGGCGGTGGCGGCGCTCGCGGCGAGGGTGTTCAGCAGGGCCGTGCCGATCGAACCGCCCACCTGCTGCATCGCGTTGACCGTCGCCGAGGCGACGCCGGCGTCTTCCGCCGCGACCCCGCCGGTGGCCAGCTGCATCGCGGGCGGCATGACCAGGCCGAGGCCCGCGCCGATCACGATCACCTGGGGCAGCACCGCACTGGCGTAGTGCGACCCGAGGCCGATCCCGGTCAGCCAGGCCATGCCGGCCGTGGCGATCGCGAAGCCCAGTGGGATGACAGCCTTCGGGCCCATCCGGGGCAGCAGGACCGTGGTGCCGAGCTGTGCGGCCACCATCAGGGCGCCGACCATCGGCAGGAACGCCACACCCGTCTTCGTGGGACTGAAGCCCAGGTCGATCTGGAGGTAGTAGGTCAGGAAGAGGAACACGCCGAACATGCCCGCGCCGCTGATCAGCACCGCGAGGAAGGCGGCGGCCCGGTCGCGGTCCAGCAGGATCCTGAGCGGCAGCAGCGGGTGCGCGGCCCGGGTCTGCCACCAGGCGAAGGCCACCAGCAGCAGGCCGCCCGCGAGCAGGAAGCCCCAGGTGAGCGGGGAACCCCAATCGTGGGTCTCGGCGTTGGAGAAGCCGTACACCAGGGCGAACAGGCCGCCGGCCACCAAGGCCGTGCCGGGCACGTCCAGCTTGGCGCCGGCCGCGTCCCGGTGGCTGCCCAGCAGGAGCCAGCCGCCGGCGAAGGCGACGACGGCGATGGCCACGTTGACGTACAGGGTCCAGCGCCAGTCGAACGCGTCGGTCAGCACGCCGCCGAGCAGCAGTCCGACGGCGCCGCCGGCGCCCGCGATGGCGCCGTAGACGCTGAACGCGCGGGCCCGTTCCCGGGCGTCGGTGAACGTGGTGTTGAGCAGCGACAGCGCGGCCGGTGCGAGGAGGGCGCCGAAGACGCCCTGCAGGGCGCGGGCGACGACCAGCATGGTGAAGCCGTTCGCGGCGCCGCCGAGCGCGGACGCCCCGGCGAAGCCGACGACGCCGATGAGGAAGGCGGGCTTGCGTCCGAAGAGGTCCGCTATGCGGCCGCCGAGCAGCAGCAGAGAGGCGAACGCGAGCGCGTACGCGGTGACGATCCACTGCCTATTGCCGTCGGAGAAGCCGAGGTCGGCCTGGGCGGACGGCAGGGCGATGTTCACGATGGTGGCGTCGAGCACCACCATCAGCTGCGCCACGGCGATGACCGCGAGGATCCACCACCGCCGGGCGGAGGCGTGGCCGGGGGCCGCCTCCACGGGGGTTCCCGTGCGGGAGCCTCCGGTCAGGGTCTTCTGGGGCATGGAGAACCACTCCAGGGAAGTGTTCGGGAAGCCGTCTCGGTAAATAAACGAAACGGTTTCGTACACAACGAGGCTAGAACACTTTCAGCGAAACGGCAACGTTTCGTTTGCCGGGCCCGGAGAGGCAGGGGGCGGTCAGGCGGCGAAGTGGGGTCCGTGCGGTCAGGCGGCGAAGACCCGCCGGAGGGCGGCGGCCAGCGTCCCGGCGTCGGCCGGGCTCACCCGCGCGGAGAGGTGCCCGTCCGGCCGCACCAGGAACGCGGTCGGCCCGTCACTGGCGTACTGGCTGCGGAACTCGCCCCCGCAGTCCCGCAGCACCGGCAGCGTGACCACGTGCCCGGCGTCCACCTGCTCGGGCAGCACGCAGTACGTCAGCAGCCTGCCGTGCGCCAACTCCTCGGCACCCTCAGCGAGTTCGGGGAACCCCTTCGCGCCGTCGGAGGAGTCGGCGTACAGCAGCAGGACGTGATCGCGCTCGCGCAGCAGGTCGTGGAGGCGCAGCGGGAAGGCCGCGATCGCATCCATCAGGCCGCCGCAGTCGGGAGCCCGGTCGCCCGGGGCCGGGCCGGGCCCGGGCGACGGGTCCGGCTCGGTCAGCGGGCCGTCCGGGTAGGCGATGAGCAGCTGCGCCTCGCGCATCATCACGGTCGCGGCGTCCTCCGGATCGGCCTGGACGCCGTGCGCGGCGTGCCGCAGGGTGCGGCCCACCACCTCCTCGCCGACCGGCCGGCGCTCGGCGTCGTAGCTGGCCGGCAGCGTCTGACGGGCGGTGCCGTTCGCCACGAGAGCCAGTTTCCAGGCCAGGTTGCAGGCGTCCTGGATACCGGTGTTCATGCCCTGGGCGCCGGTCGGCGGATGGATGTGCGCGGCGTCGCCGGCGACGAAGACCCGGCCGTCGCCGTACCGGTCGACGAGCCGGTGGCTGATGCGGAACACCGACGACCAGCGCATCGCCGAGGCGGTGGTCGTCCGGGGCGACAGCCGGTCGATGACCGCCTGGATGTGCTCCAGGCCGGGGGCGCGGCCCGACTCCAGGCCGTGCGCGACCGCGTCCGACCCATCCGCCTGCTCCCGGGGCGACAGCTCCGGGGGGACCAGCATCGACATGCGGTAGCGGCACCGGCCCGGCAGCGGGATGCACACCAGAAGGTCGTCGACCTCGCCGTCGTCCGCGCGGTGCATGGACCGCACCGTGTAGCCGGCCGGCAGATCCCAGTCCACCTCGACGTCGGCCAGCATGTACTCCTCGGGCAGCGCGCCGCCCTCGAAGGACAGGCCCAGCGTCTTGCGCACCACGCTGTGCGCGCCGTCGCAGCCGATCAGAAAGCGCGACCGGACCTCGGTCTCCTCGCCGGCCCGGTTGCGCAGCGCGCTGGTGACGCCGTCGGCGTCCTGCGTGAAGGACACCAGCTCGGTGCCCCGCTCGATCCGGGTGCCGTAGCGGGCCACGGCCTCCTCAAGGATGCGCTCGGTGTCGTACTGCGGCAGGGCCGCGAAGCCGTACGGCACCTGCTCGGGCAGTGACAGGTCCAGCCGGGGCTGCTCGCCGCCGTTGACGTAGGTGAGCTGGCCGAGCATGGGCACCGCCGCGTCCAGTGCCGCGCGGGCCACGCCCATCCGGTCCCAGATCTCCAGCGTCCGCGGCTGGATCCCGACGGCCTTCGCGTACGGCAGCCGTCCGTCGAGCCGGTCTACGAGGCGGCACGGGACCTGGCGGCGACTGAGTTCCAGGGCGGCGGTCAGGCCGACCGGGCCGGCCCCGGCGATCAGTACCTCGGTGTCCGTCATGCGCTGCTCCCGCCGGGCGTCCGGGCGGCGGCCGGACCCGCTCGCGGCTCCCGCGCGACCGCCCTGTGCCGTGTTGCCTGTCCGTTCCATGCTCACCCCGGCGCCCGCCACCCTGCGACTCGGCCCGGGGGCGCCGCACGCGGTCAGGTCAGCTGCCTGCGGACCAGCTCGTGCAGCCGGCCGCCGGTGTCGGCGAGCAGCGCGGCGGGCGGCCCCTGCTGGACCACCTTGCCGTCCTCCATGACAACGACCCGGTCCGCGTCCAGCACCGTCGACAGCCGGTGGGCGATCACGATCCGGGTGGCGTTCAGCTTGCGGGTGCTGTCGATGACCGTGCGCTGGGTGTCGTTGTCCAGGGCGCTGGTCGCCTCGTCGAAGAACAGGATGCAGGGGCGGCGGATCAGCGCCTGCGCGATCATCAGCCGCTGCCGCTGCCCGCCGGACACGGCGCCGCTGCCCGAGACGATCGTGTGCAGGCCCATCGGCATCCGCCGGATGTCCTCCGCGAGCCCCGCCAGCTCGGCGGCGGCCATGGCCTCCTCCGGCGTGTACGGCTCGGTGCCGCAGATGACGTCCAGAATCGAGCCGGTGAACGGCTGCGCGTGCTGCAGGACGACCCCGCACTGCCGGCGCACCGCCGACTGGTCCAGCGCCGCCAGATCCTGCCCGTCGTACAGGACGCTGCCCGAGACCGGTTTGTCGAAGCCGATCAGCAGCCGCAGCAGGGTCGACTTGCCGCAGCCGCTCGGGCCGACGATCGCCACGAACTCGCCCGGGCGGACCGCGAAGGACACGTCGTCCAGGACGAGCGGGCCGTCGTCCGCGTACCGGAAGGAAAGCCGCCGCGCCTCCAGCGCGCCCGACAGCGGGCCGGGCCGGGTGCTGGCCGCGCGCACCTCCGGGGGGGCGTCCAGCACCGGCCTGATCTCCTCGAACAGCGGCAGCGCGGCCACCGCCGACACGAACGAGCCGGTGAGCTGGGTGACCGAGGTCAGCACCATCGTCACCGAGGTGTTGAAGGTGAGGAACGCCGCCGCCGACATCGTGCCCTTGGCCGGACCCGCCAGCAGCATGAACATCGCCAGCGTGCACACCGGCAGATAGACCGCGCCCAGCACGGTGGTGAGGTTCTTGATCCGGCCGACCTTCTGCTGCAGCTCCCTGCTGTGCGCGAACTGCCGCGCCCAGGCCGCGTACGCGTAGTTCTCCGCCGCGGCCACCCGCAGTTTGGGCAGGCCCCGCAGCGTCTGGAACGCCTGGTTGTTCAGCTTGTTGCCGAGCACCACCAGCCGCCGCTGCCAGCGCACCTGCCACAGCCCGAGTCCCAGGAAGACGCCCCCGATGACGACGAGCATGCCGATCGCCGCCAGCGCCAGCGGCGCGCTGTACCAGAACAGCAGGCCCAGGTTCATCGCGCCGACCGTCACCGATTGGGCGACCACCGGGCCGACGCCCGCGAGCAGCCGTCGGATCGCGCTGATGCCCATGGCGGCACTGGCCAGTTCACCCGTCGAGCGCTGGGTGAAGAACCGGGTGGGCAGGCGCAGCAGCCGGTCCCAGACGGCCGGCTGGAGCGCCGCCTCGATACGGCCCTCCAGCCGCAGGATCGTCAGGTTCTCCAGCAGCGTGAACGCGGCCGACACCACCCCGCTCACCATCACCGCCAGACACACCTGGACGATGAGGTCCTGCTGCGCCTTCGGCACGTAACTGCCGAGCACCTTGCCGGTGGCGACCGGCACCAGCGCGCCGATCGCCACCGTCACCAGCCCCGCCAGCAGCAGCCGCAGCACGTCGCCGCGGGTGCCGCGCAGGCTGAACCGCAGCAGCCCGAGCGGCCCGAGCCGCCGCTCGGGCAGCGGCCGGTAGAACGTCACCGCGCGCGCCTCGAACTCCTGGGCGTTCTCCTTCTCCACCGGCGTCTCACGCACGGTCCCCGGATGCACGGCCACATAGCCGCCGCGCCGCCACAGCAGCGCCACCGGCGCCCCGGACAGCGCCCGGTGCCCGACCAGCGGGCCCACGTTCTCCCGCCACCAGCGGCCGTCCAGCCGTACGGCCCTCGTGCGCACCCGGGAGGCGAGTGCCACCCGCTCGACCGGGTCGAGGCGCTCGCTCTCCGCGCCGCCCCGGGCGGGCTCGGCGAGGGTGATCCCGGAGGCCTCGGCGACCAGCGCGCAGGCCGCGTAGGTGGCGTCGGTGTCGGCGGCCGTCGCCGGGCGCGGCGAGCGCCGGCCGATGGACGCCAGCAGCGTCTGGTCGGCCTGCGCACGGACCGCCTCGCCCGCCTTGATCCCGGCGGCCGTCCGCGTCTCGTGGGTGCGCTCCAGCTGCTCGATCCAGCGGTCCAGCGCGGTCAGCAGCCGGTACTGCTGGTCGACCATGCTCTGCCACAGCGCCGGGTCCATCAGCAGGTCGGCCGCGGCCTCCGCGCCGTACACGGAGCCGTACTGCACGCTGCCCGGCGGGACCTGCATCCAGAACACGTCGTCGTCGGAGGGCGCCGCCGTGCGCTCCTCGGCCATCGGCGCCTGGAACAGGACGGAGAGGCCGCGGCCCACGCCCAGGGCGACGGCGTACTCCAGCGGGCTCGTCGCGGGCGGCACGTACTGGGGGTTGCCGTACTCGTCGTACGACCAGGTCTGCGTGTGGGCCGGCTGGTACAGCTCGCGCAGGTTCACCCGGTGCAGCACGCAGTCCCGGACCGGGCGGGCGACCAGGGTGTGCCGGGGCCCGGCGACCGGGCCGAGCAGCAGCGCGCCCGCCTCCAGCCGGCCCAGGTGGTGCCAGTGGCCCTGCTCGGCGGCGTCCACCGCGAACAGGTCCAGCGCGCCGGCCGCGACCAGCCACAGCACCTGCGGACCCTCCAGGTCGACGCGGGTGAACCCGGCGCAGTCGACGCGCGTGCCCAGCGCACCGAGCGCGCCGAGCACGAGGTCGCCGTCGTACCCCTCCTGAACCGACGTCATCTCACCGCTCCCTGACCAGCGCCGCGTACGCGCCGCCGCGCGCCACCAGCTCCTCGTGCCGCCCGCGTTCGACGACCGTGCCGTGCTGGAGCACGACGATCTCGTCGCTGTCGCGGACCGTGCTCAGCCGGTGCGCGATGACCACACAGGCGCAGCCGCGCCGCCGCAGGTTGTCCATCACGACCTGCTCGGTCTCCGCGTCCAGCGCACTGGTCACCTCGTCCAGGACCAGGATGCTGGGCCGGCGCACCAGCGCCCGCGCGATCTCCAGGCGCTGGCGCTGCCCGCCGGAGAAGTTCCGGCCGTCCTGCTCGACGGGGCTGTGGATGCCGCCGGGCCGGCGCGTCACCACGTCGTACAGGGCCGCGTCCCTCAGCGCCTCCACCACCGCCTCGTCCGGAACCGACGGGTCCCACAGCGCCACGTTGTCGCGGACCGAGCCCTCGAAGAGGAACACGTCCTGGTCGACGAAGGACACCGAGGACGCGAGCGCGCCGCGCGGGATGTCCTCCAGCCGGCGTCCGTCGATCCGGATCACCCCGTCCCACGGCGTGTACAGGCCGGAAATCAGCCGGGACACCGTCGACTTGCCGCTGCCCGAGCCGCCGACCAGCGCCACCTGCTGACCCGGACCCACCGTCAGGTCGAACCCGGTCAGCAGCGGCTCGTCCAGCGGGCTGTACCCGAAGGCCACGTTCTCCAGCTCGACGTGCCCGTGCAGCCGGCGCGTCGAGTCACCCGCGCCGGGGCGGGCGTAGAGCGGGTCGGCCTGGAAGTTCTCCACGTCCTTCAGCCGGGCCACGTCCGCCGCGAAGTCCTGGATGCGGCCCGCGACCCCGTTGAGCCGGGTCAGCGGCGCGGTGAACCGGGTGACCAGCGCCTGGAAGGCGACCAGCAGACCGACCGAGATGTGCCCCTCGACCGCCCGCATCCCGCCGATCCAGAGGATCAGCGCGCTGTTGAGCGTCGCCAGGGTCGGCGCGACCACACCCAGCCAGGCGCTCGGCACCCCGAGCCGCTGCTGCTCCTCCAGCGTGGTGGCGTGCTGCCCGGCCCACTTGCGGAAGTAGCCGTCCTCGCCACCGGTCGCCTTCATCGTCTCGATCAGCTGCAGACCCGTGTACGACGTGTTCGTGAGCCGGGCCGTGTCCGCGCGCAGCTTGGCGGTCCGGGTCGCGCGCAGCCGTACGGCGATCCGCATCGCCACCACGTTCAGCAGGGCCACGCCGATGCCGAGGAACGTCAGCTGCGGGTCGTAGGTGTAGAGGAGCACCGCGTACAGCACGACCACGATCGCGTCGACGCCGGCCGCCGCGAGGTCGCGGGCCAGGGTCTCGGCGACCTGGTCGTTGGACTGCAGCCGCTGCACCAGGTCGGCGGGGGAGCGCTGGGCGAAGAACGTCACCGGCAGCCGCAGCAGATGGCGCAGGAAGCGGGCGCTGGACAGCGTGGAGGAGATGATCCGGCCGTGCAGCAGGTTGGCCTGCTGCAGCCAGGTCAGGGCCAGTGTGAGCAGCACACACGTGGCCATCGAGGCGAACAGCACGCCCAGCAGCGAGGTCTGCCCGCCGAGCAGGAACAGGTCGATGTAGGTGCGGCTGAGCGCGGGCAGCGCGGCGCCCACCCCGACCAGCAGCAGGCTGGCCAGCACCGCCGCGGGCAGGGCGCCCGCGGTGCCGCGCAGCCGGGCCGGCATCGCGCCGAGCACGCCCGGCCTGCGCCCGCCCCGGGTGAAGTCGTCGCCGGGTTCCAGCACCAGTACGACGCCGGTGAAGCTGCCGTCGAACTCCTCCATGGGCACGAACCGGCGGCCCTTGGCGGGGTCGTTGACGTACACGCCGCGCCGGCCGAAGCGGCGCCCCATTCCGTCGTAGACGACGTAGTGGTTGAACTCCCAGAACAGGATGGCCGGGCCGCGCACCTCGGCGAGGGCGGCCAGGTCCATCTGCATTCCCTTGGCGGTGAGGCCGTAACCGCGCGCCGCCTTCAGCAGGTTGCTGGCGCGCGAGCCGTCCCGGGAGACGCCGCAGGCGATGCGCAGTTCCTCCAGCGGGACGTGCCGGCCGTAGTGGCCGAGCACCATCGCGAGCGAGGCGGCGCCGCACTCGACGGCCTCCATCTGCAGCACCGTGGGTGTGCGGACGGCGCGGCCGCGGGGCCGGGGGACCTGCCGCCCGGCCGGGGCGGCGCGTCTGCGGCCACGGGTCTCCTGCGCGGCGGTCACGGGAGCAGCCAGTCGACGGGGCGCTGGTCGGCCAGCTTGACCGAGCCGGAGGCCAGGGTCATGGAGTCCAGCCGGTACGGCGGCCCGTCCGCGGACGACCAGCGGTAGCCGCTCTTCGTCGACGCCGACCGGTCAAGCGAGACCAGGACGGCGACCGGGCGCCCCTTGCGGGTGAACTGCTCGCCGAGCTGGCTGTCGCCGAGGAACGCGGCGATCGACTGGGCGGACTGGGCCGCGCGGTCCACCGACTTCACGTGCCCGCGCAGCACGCCGTACCGCTGCGTGGACACCGAGGACACGGTGAGGTCCACGGCGGCGTGCGCGGGGATCGAGGCGGCGTTCTCGGCGGGGACGTACACCGTCGCGTACAGCGGGTCGGAGGCATGCGCGACCTTCTCGACCGAGGCCACGGCGGTGCCGGTGCGTACGATCTGCCCGATCGTGGCGGCGAGAGCGGTGACCCGGCCGGCGGCGACCGTGCGGACCATCGAATCGCCCTGCGCCGTACGGACCTTGACGACCGGGGCGCCGGCGGCCAGCCGCTCGCCCTGCTTGGCGAGCACGGCCGTCACCTGGCCGGACACGGGGCTCTGCAGCAGATAGCTGCCCTGTCCGTGCGTGAGGATGGCCGGCGCGCTCACGGTGGAGGAGACCGAGCCGGTCAGCGCCCACACGGTGGCGGCCGCCATCACCACGACGGTGACGGCCAGCGCGAGCCACCCCTGCGGGCGGGCCAGCCGCACGGGAAGATCCAGTTCTTCCGGCGACTGGAGTTTGGCGAGGGCCTGTTGGCGGAACTGCACGGAACTTCCCTCACCCGGGGAGAGACGACGTCACGGCATGTGTGCGGGCATCCGAGGCCCTGTCTGGAGTTCCCCGTCGTCGCCCGGAGGGCGGCCCCGCGGCGTCCGGTGCGGTGCCTCGGCGTGCGGCCGGATCGTCCTCGTACTGGATGTACTTGGATGATTCGGCCGTGCGGCGAGGTGCCGTGCCGGGAGTCCCGGAGCCGAGGGACGGCTCCGGGACCCGCGGTGACACCGGGGTGCGGTCAGAGACCGGCGACCAGGTTGGTGACCGGCTGGACGTTCAGGCCGGTGACACCCTCGACGGTGCCGACGAGCGTGTCCGCCAGGCCGGCGACCGGGGCAACGCCGTTCAGGGCGCCGGTGGCGGTGTTGAGGGCGTTCACGGAGAGACCGCCGGAGATGCCGTCGAGGGCGGCGTCCGAGATCTCGGCGGTCTCGACCTGGGGGGTGGAGTTCATGGTGGAACTTCCCTTCGTATGGATATTTCACAAGGGGGGAGCGGCCCCCTCTGGGGACAGACGGACGGCCGCGAACGCGGGTGCCGGGCACCCGTCTCCGGGGCCCGCAGCGGCCCCCGCGATGCGAAGGATCAAAGCACGCACGCGCGGCCCCCTTCCACTCAAACAGGGCTCTCACCAGCACACTTGGCTCCGGGAGCCACGTAACCGTGCAGGTGTGCGCACGGGATGTCGGCGACTCCTTCACAAGCCGCACGGCATCGGTACGACACGCCCCTTGTCCAGCGGAGGCGGAATCCGGCACTCCGCCCCAAAGGCGTTTTGCGGGCTGCGCGGATGTGCAGATCCCCTGGTCGCCGTGACCCGCTTGGGCATTCGATGTGCAGATTCGCTGAAGCCGGGATTCCGGTACGTGTCCGGAACCGACCGTTACCGATCAGTAGCCGAACGTGTCGGCCGAACGGGGCCCGGGCGGGCGGCTGATTCGCCTCCATGGAGCGGAAGTTGACGCCCGACGTTGAACGCACCACGCGAACCGCCCGTACCTACAGCCATCCAGGCGCCCCCGATCACCTGCCGACAGCGGCAGACCCCCGTCCCCAGGAGGTCGAGAAGTTGAGTCACAAGCGAATGCCCAAGCGCAAGGCCGCGATAGCGGTGGGCGGCGTCGCGGCGCTCGGAGCGGCAGCACTCCTGCTGCCCAACGCCATGGCTTCACAGGACCAGGGCAAGGCCTCGAACGCCGGCGGCACCGCCAGGACCCTGAAGGCCGCGGACGCCTCGGACGTCGCCGCCCGGCTGCAGAAGACGCTCGGCGACTCCATCGCCGGCACCTACTACGACGACGCGAAGAAGCAACTCGTCGTCAACGTGGCCGACGGCGACGGCACGGCGGCCGCGCAGGCGCAGAAGGCGGGCGCGGCCGTCCGCCACGTCGCCAACAGCACCTCCGAACTCAAGGCCGCCGCCCACACCCTGAAGACCCGGGCGACCGTCCCGGGCACCGCCTGGGCCGTCGACCCGCGCACCGACAAGATCCGGGTCACCGCCGACAGCACCGTCACGGGCGCCAAGTGGGACCGGGTGCAGTCGACCGTGCGCGGTCTCGGCTCCGGCATGGCGACCCTGAAGAAATCCTCGGGCACCTTCAAGACGTTCCTCTCCGGTGGCGACGCCATCTTCGCCCAGGTGCAGGGCGGCGGTGTCCGTTGCTCCCTCGGCTTCAACGTCACCGCGTCCGACGGCAGCCCAGCCTTCCTGACGGCCGGTCACTGCGGGGTGGCCGCCAAGCAGTGGTCCGACTCGCAGACCGGGCAGCCCCTCGCCACCGTCGACCAGGCCACCTTCCCCGGGAACGACTTCGCCCTCGTCAAGTACGACGACGCCACCACCCAGGCGCCCGGCGAGGTCAACGCCGGCAACGGGCAGACGGTGCAGATCACGCAGGCCCAGGACGCCACCGTCGGCGAGACCGTGTTCCGCATGGGCTCCACCACCGGTCTGCACGACGGCCAGGTCACCGGCCTCGACGCCACCGTCAACTTCCAGAGCGAGACCAACCCGGGCGGGGTCGACACCGTCAACGGCCTCATCCAGACGAACGTCTGCGCCGAGGCCGGCGACAGCGGCGGCTCCCTCTTCACCCAGGACGGCGGCGCGGTCGGCCTCACCTCGGGCGGCAGCGGCGACTGCACCAACGGCGGCGAGACCTTCTTCCAGCCGGTGACGGCGGCGCTGCAGGCCACGGGCGCCACGCTCGGCGCGGGCGCGGGCGGCCAGGCGAGTGCCGGGGGTCAGTCGGGCGCGGGCGACCAGTCCGGTGCCGGTGACCAGTCGGGCGCGGGCGACCAGTCCGGAGCCGGTGACCAGTCGGGTGCCGGGGACCAGGCCGGCGGCGACCAGATCGGTGGCACGGCCGACCCGTCCGCCACCGGCAGTGACCAGAACGGCGGCGGCCAGGGCCAGGGCCAGGACCAGGGCCAGGGCGCGGGCGACCAGGGCTCGGGCGACCAGTCGGGTACCGGGGACCAGTCGGGTGCCGACGCCCCGTCCTATTCCGGCGGGAACGACGGGTCGTCCCTCACCGGGACCAACTGACCCGTCCGCTCAGGGGGCCGGCGACGGGCCACGGCACCGCCGTCCCGGCCCCGCGACCGGGGCCCGCCCCACCGGGTCTCCCCCCAGCCCCCGTCCGGGCCCCGCCCGCGGTTCCGGCCGGCGGGGAACGGTCCGGCCCTCCGCCCGGAGGGCCGGACCACCGGCGGTTGTGCCGCCCGCCCGCTGTCGTCCGGCCGGGTGCGCCCGCAGCGGTCAGCCGGCCGGGCACGCCCGCAGCAGCAACACCGCGACATCGTCGACCAGTTCGCGCGCCGACGCGGCGTGGGCCACCAGGTCGTCGGCCAGCTGCTCCAGGGGCCGGTCACCGATGTCGGTGAGCAGGGCACCGAGGTCGGCCAGGGCGTCCTCGATGTCCAGACCGGGTGACTCGACGAGACCGTCGGTGTAGAGGACGAGGAGTGAGCCTGGGGGGAGGGACACCTCCGTCGTCGGATACGCCGCCTCCGCGTCGATGCCCAGCAGCGGCCCGCCGGCCAGGTCCAGCACCTTCACCCGCCCGTCCGGCCTCCTCAGCAGCGGCGGTGGATGCCCCGCCCGCGCCATCACGGCCCGTCCGCGCGCCGGGTCCAGCCGCAGGTACAGGCAGCTGGCGAACAGATCGACGCCGAGGTCGATGAGCAGCCGGTTGGTGCTGCGCATCACCTCCGCCGGAGCCTGCCCCACCGTGGTGTACGCCCGCACCCCCGTGCGCAGCTGCCCCATCAGCCCGGCCGCCGTCACGTTGTGCCCCTGCACGTCCCCGATCACCGCCGCCGCGAGCGGCCGGCTCGGCACCAGGTCGTAGAAGTCGCCGCCGATCTCCAGTCCGCGCGTGGCCGGCACATAGCGGGCGGCCGCCTCGATGCCCGGCGGGGCGGCGAGGGTGCGCGGCAGCAGCGCTTCCTGGAGGCCGTGGGCGAGGTGGAACTTGGCGTCGTAGAGCTGGGCCCGCTCCAGGGCCTGGGCGATCAGGCCGCCGAGGCTCGTCAGCACGGCCCGCTCGTCAGCGGGGAAGGGATGCGGCTCGGCGTACGCCAGCACGCACGTGCCCACCGGTCGGCCCGACGCGATCAGCGGCAGGTACGCCCACGCCGCGTACCCGTCCGGTGTGTCGCGCCGCTCCGGGTACAGGCGTTCGAGGTGCTCCCGGGACTCGAAGAACCCGGGCAGCCCGCTGTTCAGGGCCCGCGTGCCCGGGGCGCGGTCGCTCAGCGGCCGGCCGTCGTAGTGCTCCACGACCCGCGGGTCCGGATAGCCGCGGTGCCCGAGCAGGTGCAGCCGTCCGGCCTGCGAGCCGAGGACCACCAGACCCTGGCTGCCGACCGCCGGGGCGATCTCGTCCGCGACCAGCTGCACCACGTCCTGCACGCCCACCGCCTCGGTCAGCGCGCCCGCGAGGCTCAGCACCTGGGAGATGGTCACCAGGCGGGACGGGCCGGAGGCGGGTTTCGGCGCCGCCTGCGTCAGCTGGGCGACCGCCCGGGCGCGGCTGATCCGCACGCTGAGCCCGGTGGTGGTCGGATACAGCCGGAACGACAGCCAGTCGCCGGGCGGCCGCAGCGCCACGAACGACGTGACGTGCTGGCTGATCAGCGCGGCCCGGTACCGGTCCTCGTACATCGGGTCGTTGAGCCACGGCACCGACACCCAGGGCAGGGTGCCGAGGAGTTCACCGGCCGGCCGGCCGAGCAGTTCGGCGGCGGCGGAGTTGGCGAAGGCGATACGGCCGTACAGGTCCAGCGACACCAGTCCGTACGGCAGCCGGGCCACCATCCGTGCCGCCTCGACCGAGGCCGGCGTGTCCGTCGAGCCGACCGCCGTCGCGGCCAGCAGATCGGCCTCGTCGCCCAGCGGCCGGCTCTCTGCGGCGGCCCGTTCCAGCCGCGTCGCCAGCCGGTCGCAGGCCGCCATCAGATGGTCCCGCTCCCGGTCGGACAGCTCCGGCGAATGCGATCCGGGCCAGGTCAGGAACACCGCGCCGTACACCCGATCCGGTGTCGCCACGGGCAAGGCAGCCAGCGCGAAGGGATACGGCAGCACCACCGCGATGCGCGGATAGCGGCCGGCCATCTCCTCCTCGCCGCCCACCCACACCAGCCGCCGCTCCCGCGCCGCGTCGGCAACGGGGATGGGCGCGCTCAGCCCCACCCGCTCCCACGGCGCGGCGAACGCCCTCGGCAGCCCCGCCATCACCGCCATCTCCAGCACCGGCTCATCGGTCCGGAGCAGGTACACGGCACCCGAGTGCGCGTCGACCTCCTCCATCATCGAGGCCAGCGCGACGGACAGCACCGGGCGGCGCACCCGCCTGCCGGTGGCCGCCGCCGGCCTCGGCCCGTCGGACACGCCGACCACCTCCTCGTACGGCCGCGCGTTCATCCGGGTCAAGACTCCCTCGTACCGGCGATCCGCGCACGGCGAACGCGGAGCGGTGCACAACGGACACGCCGGGCCGGGCGCGGGGCTACGGGGAGGGAAACCCTGCTGCGTACCCCGGCCGGGCCCCGCCATGCCCCCACAGTGGAAGCGCGCGGTGGCGTACGGACGCCCTGCGTGCGCCCCCGCGCATCGTGATGGCCGGTTCTCCGCGCACGCGGACGGTGACGGCCGCTAACAATGGGGCACGCGCTCACCATCAGGGGTCCGAGTACGGCGGGACACGCCCGGGCGCGGGCACGTGAGTACGAATACGGAGTACGGACACGGTGCGTGTGGCACGCACAGGTGGATACGGCGAGTTCGAGGGGGCGGGCAGTGATCCGGGTTCTACTGGTGCACGACGCGTGTCTGGTGCGATCGGTCCTGGCCGACTGGCTGCGGGCGGAACCGGGCCTCGACGTCGCCGACACGCCATGGCGTGCCGCGTCCGCGCGGGTACGGTCCTTATGCCCGGACGTGTGCGCGGCCGACCTGGAATGCGGTGACGGGCACGGCGCGCCGCCGCTGTCCGACCTGTGCCCGCCCGGCACCGGGGGGAGACCGCCCGCCCTCGTGGTGCTCGCGGGAGCGAGCCGGCCCGGGCTGCTGAAGCGGGCGGCCGAGGCGGGCGCGCTGGGCTTCGTCGACAAGGCCGGATCGCCCGACCGGCTGGTGCGCGCGATCCGGCGGGTCGCAGAGGGGGAACGTTTCGTCGACCCCTCGCTGGGCTTCGGCTTCCTCAAGGCCGCGCAGATGCCGCTGACCCGCCGCGAGCTGAGCGTGCTGTCGCTGGCGGCGCAGGGGGCGTCGATCGCGGAGATCGCCGGGAGCCTGCACCTGTCCCACGGCACCGTGCGCAACTACATGGCGGCGATCACCCGCAAGACCGGTGCGCGCAACCGCGTCGACGCGATCCGCATCTCGCGGGGCGAGGGCTGGGTGTGATCACCGGGTGGGGGCGGCCGGCGCCGCCGTCCAGCCGCCGACCAGGTCCCGGTACAGGGCCGAGGTCCGCAGCAGTTCGTCGTGCGTGCCGTAGGCGGTGCGCGGTCCGTCCAGCACGAGGACGCGCGCGGCGCGGCGGGCCGAACTGATCCGGTGCGCGACCACGACCAGGGTGCCGCCCGGGCGCGCGGCGAACGCCCGCTCGGCGCGCTCCTCCGCCTCGGGGTCGAGGTGGCAGGTCGCCTCGTCGAGCAGCGCCAGCGGCGCGGGGGAGAGGTACGCCCTCGTCAGCGCGATCAGTTGGCGCTCACCGGCGGACAGCGCCGCCGGGTCCACCCGGGCGCCGGGGCCGCCCAGCGAGGCCATGAGCGGGCCGAGCCCGACGGCCTCAACGGCGGCCAGCAGTTCAGCCTCGGGCACCGGATCCGCCCGGAACAGGCCGAGGTTCTCGGCAAGCGTGCCACCGTGCACATACGCCTCCTGCGGGATGAGCACCCGCGCCCCCTCCGCCTCCGCCCCCGGTACAGGCTCCCCGAACACCCGGATCGTCCCTTCCCGCGCGTGCAGCAGCCCGGCGACGAGACCCGTGAGCGTCGACTTCCCGACCCCACTCGGCCCCACGACAGCGAGATGCCCACCCTGCGGGACAACCAGCTCAAGCCCGTCAAGCACGGGCGCACTGGCCGCCCCATAGGCGAAGGTGACGGCGAAGAGCTCCAACGCGGGAACACCCTCACCCCAAAGAGCCACGGGCAACCCCACCCCTGCCGCAGCCGAACGGCGCCGGTCAGTGTCACCCGCGGCGGACCGCTCCCCGTCGGCCACCCCGGGCACGGCAGCGCCCCAAAGGGGCGCGGGGAACGGCGCGACCGGCCCCGACGCCGCTGCGGCCGAACGAGGGCGGTTCGTGTCGTCCGTGGCGCAGGGGGCGTCCGCCCCGGGGAGGGCAGCGCCCTGAAGGGGCGCGGGGAACTGCGCGCCGGGCCCCGACGCCGCTGCGGGCGGACGGCGGCGGTTCGTGTCGTCGGTGGTGGAAGGCTCGGCGTCGGCCGCCCCGGGGAGGGCAGCGCCCTGAAGGGGCGCGGGGGACTGCGCGACCGGCCCAGACGGCGCCGCAGGCCGACGACGGCGGATCGCGTCCGAAGCGGAGCGCCCCGCAGGCGAGGTCAGCCGACGCAGGATCACCGTCAGGCGTGAGCCGCTCGTGCCCAGGCCGTGGACGAGGTTCTGCAGGGCGGGGAGCAGGGACTGGGTGACGTAGGCGAGCGCGCCGACCAGGGCGCCCGGAGTGACGTCGTGGCGCAGCAGCCAGGGCGCCGCCGCGAGCAGCAGGACCACGGGCAGCTGGCCGCCCACGGCCAGCGCCGCCACCCGGGCCACGCTCCAGCGGGCCAGCGCCCGCGCGGCCCGCACCTCCGCCTCGATCCGCCGGCCCGTACCCGCCGCGGCCCACTCCTGCGCGCCGGCCGCCGTGATGTCCCGCAACCCCGGCCCCACCGCGCCCAGCTCCTCGGCCAGCGCCTCGTCGGCCACGAGGAACCGCTCCTGACGCCGGGCCAGGGGGCGCAGGGTCGCCGCGAAGAGGACGAGACCGGCCAGGACAGGGGGTACGACGACGACCAGCAGCAGCGGCGCCAGCGAGAACAGGCCGATCAGCGCGCCCGCCGCGGTGAACAGGAAGGAGCGGGAGAGCATCACGAGACCGGCCAGAGTGTCCCGCGCGATCTCCACCTGCTGGGTGAGCCGGGACAGCGCCCCGCTGTCCGCCTCGCGCACCCCGCGCGCCACCACCCGCTCGACCAACCGGTCCCGCGCGGGTTCGACCAGCGCGGCGACGACGCCGTACACCCGCCCCGTCCCGTACGCCCCCGCGCAGACGGCGAGTCCCGCACCCGCCAGCCACAGCAGCCCGAGCCACGCGTTCCCGGCCAGGAACCCGGCGTCCAGCGCCCGCGCCGGCGCGTAGCCGGTGACGAAGGTCTGCGCCGCCTCCAGCACCGACCAGCCGCCCAGCCGCGCGACCACCCCCCAGCGTCCGCGCTGGAACCGTACGCCCCGTACCCACAGCTCCCTCACCCGCGCACCCACCGCTTCCCGTCCACGTCCCTCTTCCCCGGCACCGCCGCCTCCCTGGCGCCCCGCACGGTCAGCCGTCCGGCTTCTCGTCCGGGCGGCCGGGGCCTGTCGTGAGGCCCCCGAACACCGCCCGGTATTCCGCGTCCCGCCACAGCTCCGTGTGCGTGCCCACCGCCCGTACGCGGCCGTCCGCCAGCCAGGCGACCCGGTCGGCACGGGCGGCCGTCGTCACGCGGTGCGCCATCAGCAGGCGGGTGGGGGACGGGGCGGACGACAGGAGGGAGTCGGTGATGTGGTGCTCGGTGACCGTGTCCAGGCTGGACAGGGCGTCGTCCAGGATCAGCAGGCGGCCGCCGTGCGCGAAGGCGCGGGCGAGGCCAAGGCGCTGCGACTCGCCGCCGGAGTGGGGCGCGTCGGCGCAGCGCGTCGCGTAGCCGTGGGGGAGGCGGCGGATGAACGCGTCGGCGTGGGCCCGGCGGGCGGCGGCCCGGATCGCGGCCGGCTCGGGCTCGGCGAGGCCGAGGCGGAGCGTGTCCTCGATGGTCTCCCCCAGCAGAGCCGGGCGTTCGAAGGCGTAGGCGACCGCGCGCCGCAGCTCGTCGTGGGCGAGGTCGCGCAGCGGGACCCCGTCCAGGAGCACCTCGCCGGTGTCCGGGTCGGCCAGCCGGCCGGCCAGCTCGGCGAGCAGCGACTTGCCGGCGCCGGAGCGGCCGACCACGGCGAGCGTGCTGCCGCCGGGCACGGTGAGATCCACGCCGTCCAGGACGGTGCGGCCGCCCCGGAGAGCCGACACACCGCGCAGTTCGAGGCGCCCGGGGCCGGGCGGCAGACGCCGGACGCCGTGGGCGGGGGCGGGTTCGGCGAGCACCTCGGCGAGCCTGCCGGTCGCGGCGCGGGACCGGCTGAGCGCGGCGAGTTGCCCGACCAACACGCCGAAGCCGCTCGCGAGGACCGCGTACCGGGAAGCGGCCAGCACGTCGCCCACCGACAGCCGGTGCCGGGCGAGAAGCAGCCCGGCCACGGCGACGACCCCCAGGTTCAGCAGCGGCGCCACGGTCACGGCCTGCGCCGCGGCCCGCCCCTGCACCTGCCACATCCGGTGCCCGGCGCGCGAGAGCGCGGGCAGCGGGGCCAGCACCCGGGCCGTCTCACGGTCCTCGACGCCGGCCGCCCGGATCGTACGGTGGCCGCCGACCGCCTCCGCGAGAGCGGCGGCGATCCTGCCCTGCTCCCGCTGGTACTCGGCGACGCACGCCGTCGTGTCCCGGGCGAACGCACGCAGCAGCAGCGCCAACACTGGCGCGCCGGCGAGGAACACGAGCACCAGCCACGGGTCGAGGAGACCGAGCGCGACCACGCCCCCGACCGGGCCGGCGAGTGCCGCGAGCAGCGCGGCCAGCGCACCCGGCGCCGTTCCCGCCTGAGCGGCGTTGCCCACCAGCCGCGCGACGAGGTCCCCGGCGCCGAATTGGGCCCCCGCGCGCGGGCCCACCGCGAGGACGTGCCCGGTGACCCGGCGGCGCAGCCAGCCGGTGGCCCGCGCGTCGAGCGTGCCGGACACCACGTCCGCGCCTGCCTCCAGGACCGCGAGCAGCAGCACCAGGGCCGCGCAGCAGGCCACCCAGCGGGTCGCCGGCGCCTGGGCGAGCAGCCGGTCCAGGGTCCGGCCCAGCACGGCCGGCAGCAGCAGCCCGACAGCCGTGGCGCCCATGCTCATGGCACCCAGCGCGACGCAGCGCCCCGCGCCGTACCGGAGCAGCGCACGCGGCAGACCGCTCCCGGACGGAGCCACGGCACCGGCGGGTGCCGGGCACGTGTCGGGTGAAGGGGCGCCATCGAGACGGGTGGTCATCGGCTGCGTGGCCTCACGTCGGGGTCGGACGGTTCGACGGTCGGTTGCCGGCGCGGGCCAAACCGTTGCTGAACGCGTCAAGCCTTTTCGGTAACGCCGGTAGGGGACGCCGTCGTTGGCGGCGGTTCCGGGGATGCGCGTACGGGCCCGGGAAGACTTCAGGCGGCCAGTTCGTGGGCGCCCGGTCGCGAACCGAAAGGCGGCACGCCGAACGGATCGGCTCCCGCGTCGGAGACGTGCGGTGAGGCTCCGGGCGGCCCCTCCCCCGTGGGGAGAGGAGCCCGGAGCCGTGTGCCGGTCTGCCGTCAGAGGCAGAGCAGGACGCTCGCCGCCGAGACGCAGGACAGCAGGCTCACGGTGCTGGCGCCGCCGCCTCCGTTGTGCTCGTCGGACTCCAGTGCCTGCAGGTCGAGAAGTGCCATGATCGTGTCCTTTCCTTTGATGGGGACGGGGGTTGGGTCACGACTCCGTCAGTGCGCGGAGCCGCGTGTGTGGGCCGCCGGTGGCGGCGGGAGGAAGGGCAGGTGCGCGGCGCGGTCGCCGTCGAGGGCCGACGCGAGCGCCAGCAGGCAGCCGGCCGTTCCGGTGGCGAGGTCCATGGAGAGCCGCATCATCTGGTGCCCGGGGAAGGCCAGTTGGCCCTGGTACGCCATCGCGAGCCAGCCCAGCCCCGACACCTGACGGTCCAGCCGTTCCCGTGCCGTGCCCGGCGTGGTGGTGCGGGCGAGGTGCAGGATCAGTCCGGCGCGGCCCTGGAAGAGTCCTGGCTGGGCGTAGAAGCGGGAGGAGGCGGCGGTGACGATGCCCTCGCTGGCCCGCTCGAACTCCCCGGCGAGGTCGGGCGCGTGGGCGACGAGGTCGTCGAGGACCAGCCCGATGCCGGCACTGCCGTCGCCGAGGTAGGGCAGCGTCCGCCATCCCTCGTCCACTTCGAGGCCGCCGCCCGCCTTCTGGACGACACAGACGGCAAGGTCACGGCGGAGCGCCTCGGCCGCGGACGCGAGCAGACGCGCCTGCCCGGTCCGCTCGTACTGGCGCAGCAGGAACAGCGCCGGCCCGCTCGCGCCCCGCAGCAGTCCGGCCCGCCGCCGGGGCGTGTCCGGCACCGGTTCGGCGAGGTGCCGTACGACGATCTCGGCGGCCTCGGCGGCCCGTTCGCGCAAGGCCGGCTCGCCGGTCGTGTCCGCCAGGTGCCCGAGGACCAGGCCGAGGCCGGCCAGGCCGCCGTGCAGGTCGGGGGACAGGCGCTGCCAGTTCTCCCGCAGGATGCCGTCGGCCAGGTCCAGGGCGCGCTGCCGGTGCCCGAGCCGGTCGAGGACCAGGGCGACGCCCGCGAGTCCGTCGTACAGGCCGAGCGGGGTGCCGGGCGGGGGCGGCGCGGTGTGGTCCAGCAGCCAGCGTTCGCCCTCGTCGTAGCGGGCGGCGCCGCAGACCTCCAGGGCGTACAGCACACCGGCGGCGCCGTGCGCGAGGCCGAGACCGCCGCCGTCGGAGAACTGGGCGATGTCGCCGGGGAAGAGCCGGTCGTCGCGTTCCGGGGTGGCCGAGGCGAGGATCGCCTTGACCATCGAGTCCCGGCTGTACGGCCAGTCGCCCGGCACCACCGGCGGGGCCGGCCTGCTGCGGCCCCGGTTCCCCGAGGCGTCCCGGGTGATCTCGGCGACCGCCTCGTCGAGGAAGGCGCGCGGCACGTCCGGGAACTGCTCGGCGATCACGTCCGCCAGGTGGGCGGCCTTGCCGCGGTCGACCACGAACAGCGTGGTGACCGGCAGGAACAGGGCCAGCCGGAGGCAGGCCAGCGCGTACTGGTCGACGTCCTTGCCCCGCCGGTCCGGCGGCGCGAAGAAGCCGGGGTGCGCGACGGTCTGACGGCCGTTCTCCTCGACCGGTGCGGCCGCCTCGAAGTCGATGAGGTGCACCGACTCCTCGTCGGGGCCGACCATGATGTTGAAGACGTGCAGGTCGTTGAAGACCAGACCGCGGTCGTGGATCGCCTCCACCGCCCGCTCCACCGCCCCGTGGATCCGCAGCGCCCAGGCGGTGTACGCGGCGACGCGCGCCGGGTCCGGGTCCGGGGTGAGCAGCGGGTGCCGTTCGGCGAAGAAGGAGTTGAGCGTGCGGCCCTCCAGGTGCTCCATCACCAGGAACCGGTGGTCGCCCAGCGCGAACCAGTCGCGCACCTCCGGTACGACGCCCGTCCCGGCGGCCCGCTCCAGCGCCGTCTTCTCCCGTTCCAGCCGGGCCACCGCGTCGGCGCCGTCGGCGGCGAGCCCCGCGTGCGGCCGCCCCTCCTTCAGCACCACCCGCCGCCCGTCCCGGGTGTCCGTACCGACGTAGACCCCACCGCCGTTGGAGAAGTGCAGCGCCTTCTCGATGCGGTACGGCAGGTCGCCCACCGTCGTCGTGTTGCGCGCCTCCAGATGCGGGCGCAGGAACTCCGGCAGCGTCACCCAGTCGGGCACCTGGAAGGTCGGTGTCCGCCGGTCCGGGACCAGGCGGCCGTCGCCGTCGCGCACCGCGAGGACCAGAGAGCCGCGCTCGTCGACGACGTAGCGGCGCGCGAAGGCGCCGTAGCGGACGTAGAGCGGGCCCTCGGCCCAGCGCAGGTCGGTGAGGACGTACGGCCCCGCGAAGCCCTCCAGCAGCCCACCGAGTTCACGCAGGACCTGGTGCAGCTGTTCCTCGTCCGCCGGGTAGACGGTGACGAACTTGCCGCTGGTGTCCCGGCCGGCGTACTTGGCGTTCCTCAGGTGCAGCAGGTGCGGGGCCGGCACGAACTTGAAGGGGATGCGGCGCGGCACGCAGTAGTCCCACACGATCCCGGCGATCCGGTCCGCGTTCGCCGCCGTCGCCGACGCGTGGACCTTCCAGCCCTGTTCGGGCCCCGGGAGCGGTGTGCCGTCCGCGCCGAGCGGGGTCAGCGTCAGCCAGTCGCCGGTGCGCCCGGTGTGCCAGCCGTCGGGGACCGCGCGGGTCGCCGTCGCGAAGGGTGCGGGGGGCTCCTGTCCGGCCGCCGAGAGCCGGTCGGGCGTGTCGTAGAACTGCCCGTCGGCCAGCGCGTACACCTCGTACCGCTTGTCCATGCGCCTCCCTCTCCGGGGCCCGGCTCCCTCTCCGTGGCCCGGACCTGACACTTTCAGGCACCGGGGGGACGCGGACAGTCACGGCTGTCACGAGATCCCCGTGCGGAACGCACGCGTAAAGATGTGTTCGACATCTTTCGAGGCCTGCCCCGCACGTTTCGAGGCGCGCCCGGCGGCAACCACCCACGGGGACGGTCCACAGGGGCTGCGCGGGCGGCCCAGAAGCGCTGTAATGGCGACGTGGCCAGTGAGGGCGCTGCGGTGCGCAGAACGAGGACGGAGCGTGCCGAAAGTGCCCTCGCCACGCTCACCTCGTCGCCCCCGTCGCCCGACCGGCTGCGCCGCGTCCTCGAACAGGCGCTGGTCTTCGCCGGCGCGGCGTTCGCCGGGGTGTACTCGCCCGGCGACGACCCCGCGACGCTGTGCCTGGTCGAGTCGGCAGGCCTGCCCCGCACCCTGTACGGACTGCGCGACGGCTACCCGGGCGGCGGACGCTCCCCGGTCGCGGCGGCCCACCGCGGCGGGCGCCCGCTCTGGCTGGGCCCCGAGGAGCTCGCCGACTGCCCCGAGGCCCGGCGGACCCCGTCGCCGGAGTTCAGCTTGGCCGTCCTGCCGCTCGGCGCGGCCGGCGCGGGCTGCCTGGTCGCCGTCAGCGAGGAGCCCGGCGGCTTCGGCACCGACGACCGCGTCTGCCTGGAGCTGATCGCCGGCGCCGTCGCCGTGCCCGTACCGGCGGGCGCGGCCGCCGACACCGGCGAACTGGCCGCCGACGCCTTCAGCCTGGCCATGGACACCGGCCGGGTCGAGGTCGGCGACACGATCCTGCGGCTCTTCGGCATCGGCCGGGAGGCGTTCGACGGCCGGGTGGAGACCCTGCTCGCCCTGACCGTGCCCGAGGACCTGCCCGCCCTGATGTCGGTCGTCGAGGCCGACCACATGTCCATCGGCGACCGCGAGCTGGAGTTCCGCGTCCTGCAGCCCGCCGGGCCGCCCGCCTGGCTGCGGCTGCGCGGCCGGCTGCTGCCCGGCGGCGAGGGCCGGCCGGCCCGGCTCGTCGGCACCGTCGCGGACGCCACCACCTTGCGCTCCGACGTCACCGACGTGGCCCGGGTGCAGCGCCTCGCCGCCGCCCTCGCCACCGCCGGCACCGTCAAGGACGTCGGCAAGGCCGTCGTGGCCGCCCTGCGCAAGCCCCTGCAGGCCGACCGGATCGCGCTCGCCGAACTGGAGAACGACCGCCTCGTCGTCACCGTCCTGGACCCGCCGACCCCCGAGTCCTGGCCCGAGCTGTGGCGCAGCGAGTGGCGCACCGAGTGGCCCGACGCGCCGGTGCGCGCCATGCCCACCCTGGCCGCCGCCCTGCGGGAGGGCCGCGCCCGGATCTGGCCCGCCGACAGCCCCCTCGAACCCGCCCTCGCCGAGGTCGGCCCCGGCGGTCTCGCCGTGCTGCCGCTGCCCGCCGGCGGCCGCATGGCCGGCGCCTGCCTCATCGGCTGGGACAGCCCGCACGACTTCGCCCCCGACGAGCGCGCCCTGCTCACCGCCTGCGCCGGCCTGGCCGGCCAGGCCCTGCTGCGCGCCCACGCCTTCGACGCCGAACACGAACTCGTCGGCATGCTCCAGCGCACCCTGCTGCCGCGCCGGCTGCCCCGGCTGCCCGGCGCGGTCGCCGTCGCCCGGTACCTGCCCACCACCGCCGGGCTGGAGGTCGGCGGCGACTGGTACGACGTCATCCCGCTGAACGACAACCACGTCGCCTTCGTCATCGGCGACGTCCAGGGCCACAACGCGGGCGCCGCCACCCTGATGGGCCAGATGCGCACCGCGCTGCGCGCCTACGCCGCCGAGGGCCACGCCCCCGACGTGGTCGTCGCGCACGCCAACCGGCTGCTGCTGGACATGGAGACCGACCTCTTCGCCACCTGCGCCTATGTCGACGTCGACATGGAGGAGGGCACCGCCTGGTGCGTCCGCGCCGGGCACGTGCCGCCGGTGCTGCGCCAGCCGGACGGCACCACCGAGATCGCGCACGCGGAGGGCGGCCCGCCGCTCGGCGTGGTCGGCCAGGCCGAGTTCCCGATGACCCCGCTCAGGCTGCGGCCCGGCACGGTCCTCGCGCTGACCACGGACGGTCTCGTGGAGTCCGCGGACACCGACATCAACGTGGGCCTCGACCGCCTCGCCCGCGAGCTGGCCCGCGCCGATCCCGGTCACCTCGGCCTGGTCGCCGACGCGCTGCTCACCGGAGCCCACCGCGAGGACGACGTCGCCCTGCTGCTCATGCGCTACGACGGCATGGCCGTACGGCCGCTGCGCGAGAGCTGGACCGTGTGGCGGGTCCCGGAGGCGGTACGGCACGCCCGCCGCTTCACCCGCCGCACCCTGCGCACCTGGGGCGTGGCCCGGGACTGTGTCGACGCGGCCCTGCTGGTCGTCTCCGAACTGGTCACCAACGCCCTCGTGCACACCGAGGGCCCGGTCCGGCTCGACCTGAGCCTGGTCAACCACCGGCTGCGGCTCGCCGTCGCCGACTCCTCGCCCCGCAGCCCGGTCAAGCCCACCAGCATCGGTTGGGAGGCCACCGGCGGGCGCGGCATCCTCCTGGTGGAGGCCATGTCGGCGGCCTGGGGCACCGTCCCGGTCAGCGGCGGCAAACAGGTCTGGGCGGACCTGGTGCCGGACGGCTGACGGGGGGCGCGGCGCTGTGGAGGTGACGGTCGCCGGGCTGGTTGGGCGCCGGGCGGCCGACGGGGCGGCCCGCGGCGGCTCCTTCGGCGGCGACGGGCCGTCACGCCCGGCTCTCTGAGGCGACGGCTCTCGGCCCTGTTTCCTGTCGGTGACCGGCCTTCCCGGCCCGGCTTTCTGCCGGTGACCGGCCCTCTCCACCCACGCCTCTGACGCTGAGCCGCCGGTCCGGTGCCCCGCGGCTGACCGCCACTCGGGTGCGCCGGAGCGTGGGCGCGGCAGGTCGGAGGAGTGTGCGTGCCCCTCGTGCCTAGGGTCGGTGGGCGTGGCACACACCTTCGAGGAACTGGTGCAGAAGCAGCGCGCGGCCGAGGCGGCCCACCGCACGGTCGACGACCTGCGTGACACCTACGGCCCGCCGGCGGAGCAGCGGATCGGCGCCCAGTCGGGCACCTACGAGACGGCCTTGCGCGCCTGGCGGGACCTGGCCCGTGACGTGCAGACCGCCGTGAGCGAGTACGCCAGGGACACAAGCCGCCCCCGCCACGAAGTGGAGGCCGAGGTGGAACGCGCGGCGGCCGACCAGGACTGAACGGGGTGCGAGCCCTGACCGGCATCGGGGTGACCGCAGGCATCCGGTGCGGACCGCCGGGTACCCGACGGCCATGGACAGTGCCATGTATGCAGCAGCCACGGGTGGTCAGGTGTTCGGCTACGTGCTCATCCTGATCGCCGGTGTCGCCGTCGTCGTCGCCCTGGTGTGGGCCGTCCGCCTGGGCATGAAGGTGCGCGACCGGGAACCCTCGCCGCCCCGGCCGCACGAGCAGCCCCGGCCGCCGGCCTCCGGGCCGGTGCACGAGACCAGCGAGGTCCGCGAGCCCGACGCGGTGCCACGGGCCGCCGACGAGAGCGAACGGCTCACCCCGCACGAGCTGAACGCGGCCGGCAGCAGGCGCGCCGACGACCAGCGGCGCCGCCGGTGGTCCCCCGGCTCCAGCGGCTCCTTCGGCAGCGGCGGCAGCGGCCGTACCTGAGCCGGCGCACGGGCCGCTGCCCGGGTTTGCGCCCCCGGCGCGCGGGGACCCGTTCGGCACACACCGCGCACGGGCCGCCCCCGGATCCCGCGGGATCGGCGGGCCGCCCCCTCAGGCAGAAGGAAGTTGAAGGGCCGTGACCGCGCACACCACTGAGAAATCGGCAGTTCCGCATCCCGAGACCGGCTGGTCCAAGGCGCACCGGCGCGACAAGGGCCCGCGCACCTGCCTCCCCGCCATCGCCGAGCGCGCCGCGTCGCCGGACGGCTGCACGGACCGGGACGGCAACATCGTGCGGGGCGAGGACTGAAGCGGCACGACCCGCTGACGGACCCTGTCCCGTGGCACACCCGAACGTGTGCCACGGGACAGGGGCCGTCAGCTGCTCAGGCGTGTGTCTTGGCCAGGAGTTCGAGGATCTCCGCGGTGCTGCCGGACTCGCCGAGCCGCGGGAAGATCCGCTCGACGGCGTGGGCGTGCGAGACCGGGTCGGAGTCGGTGACGGCGTCGGTCGCGACGGTGACGTGGTAGCCGTGCTCGTAGGCGGCGCGGGCGGTGGACTCCACGCCGATGCTGGTGGAGATGCCGGTCAGCACGATCTGGGTGACGCCCCGGCGGCGGAGCTGCACGTCGAGGCCGGTGCCGTGGAAGGCGCCCCAGTTGCGCTTGGTGACCAGGATGTCCCCGGGGTGCCCGGACAGCTCGTCCACGACGAAGTCCCAGCCCTCGGGGAAGGCGCGCGCCGGTCCCTGGCGCTCGGTGCGGCCGGGCAGCGCGTCCGAGCCGTCGGCGGCGAAGGAGACCCGCACCAGGACCACGGGCAGGTTCCGGGCGCGGAACGCGGCGGCGAGTTCGGCCGTGCGGGCCACCACGTCCGAGGCGGCGTGCGGCTGCGTGGGCATGCCGACGATGCCCTGCTGGAGGTCGATCACGACAAGCGCGGTACGCGGGTCGAGGGTGCTGACGGACATATGTCGTTCAGGCCTTTCGAGGGGGTGAACGGACCGGGTGCCGGTCCGGGAGGAAGCGCGCCGGCGCGGGGCGGCGCCGACGGGCGCGATCGGAGCCGGGCCGGCCGGCCCGGCAGAAGGGCCGGGGCCCGACGTCTCCTCGGTGTACGCGTAGGAGAGAGGGGCGGGAGCCGCCCCCCGAGGCGTCGGGCGACGGGGACGGGCGTGCCGCCGCTGTGATGGCGGCCGGCCGGGCGCGCGTGGCCCGGGCCGCCCGCGCCGTCGTACCGGTGGTTCACGGGCGGGACAGCCGGTCCATCAGGGCCAGTGCCGCGAGGACCGTCTCCCGCTGCTGCTCGCTGTAGCGGTCCTGGAAGGCGCGGGCCAGCCACTCCTCGCGCACCTGGCGGTTGCCCTCGATCCGGGCCCGGCCCGTCTCGGTGAGCGTGACCAGTTGACGGCGCCCGTCCTCCGGGTCGGGGGCGCGGCGGATCAGACCGTGCTGGTCCAGGGCGGCCAGGGTGGTGGCCATCGACTGCGGCCGGACGCCCTCCGCCGCGGCGAGCGCGCTGGCCGTGGCGGCGCCGTGCTTGCCGACGAGCGTGAGCGCCGACTCCTGCGAGGGGGAGAGGTCGGTGTCCTGCGCCACCTCGCGGATGCGGCGCCGCAGCCGGCTGAACACCACGCGCAGGTCACGCGCGGCCCGCGCGGCCGAGTCGGAGATCTCGTCCATGCCCGCCACCCTAGAACCGGCAGGAGAAACTGTCCAGCTCGAACTGTTCAGTTTCGACTGACGATGTGGGACGCGTGCGGTCGGGTGGAATTCCCGGCGGGCCGTTGCACAGGACAAGAGCGGGGTACCCGCTGGTCCTGGAAGAGCCGGTACGCCAGCGATCACAGGGAGCGCAGATGACCCTTGCGGACTTGTCGGGCCTCGAGGCGGCGCTGCGCGCCGAAGTGGACGGCGAGGTCCGCTTCGACGCGGGCAGCCGCGGCGCCTACGTCACCGACGGCTCCAACTACCGGCAGGTACCCATCGGCGTGGTCGTGCCCCGCACCGTGGAGGCCGGCGCCCGGGCGGTCTCCGTGTGCGCACGCTTCGACGCCCCCGTCCTGTCCCGCGGCGGCGGCACCAGCCTCGCCGGGCAGACGACCAACACGGCCGTCGTCATCGACTGGACCAAGTACTGCCACCAGCTGATCTCCGTCGACCCCGACCGGCGCGTCTGCGTGGTGGAACCCGGCATCGTCCTGGACGAACTCAACCGGCGCCTCGCCGACCACAAACTGCAGTTCGGGCCCAAGCCCTCCACCCACAGCCACTGCGCCCTCGGCGGCATGATCGGCAACAACTCCTGCGGCTCCTCCGCCCAGGCGTACGGCAAGACCGTGGACAGCGTGCGCCGCCTGGAGATCCTCACCTACGACGGCACCCGCGCCTGGGTCGGCCCGGCCTCCGCCGCTGAACGCGCCCGCATCGCCGACGAGGGCGGCCCGCTCGCCCGGATCTACGCCGGCCTCGACCGCATCGCCGAGGAGTACCTCGCCGACATCCGGCGCGGCTACCCGAAGATCCCGCGCCGCGTCTCCGGCTACAACCTCGACTCCCTGCTGCCCGAGAACGGCTTCGACGTGGCCAAGGCCCTGGTCGGCAGCGAGGGCACCCTGGTCACCGTGCTGCGCGCCGAACTGGACCTCGTACCCGTGCCGGCGTACCAGTCGCTGCTCGTCCTCGGCTACGACGACATCTGCGCCGCCGGCGACGACGTCTCCGTCCTGCTGGAGCACTGCTCGCCCACCCAACTGGAGGCCCTCGACGGGCGCATGGCCCAGCTGATGCACGAGGAGGGCGCCTACCTGGACTCCCTGGAGGTGCTGCCCGAGGGCGACAGCTGGCTGATGGTGCAGTTCTCCGGCGACACCCAGGACGAGGTCGACGAACAGGCCCACTCGCTGCTGCGCGCACTCGGCCGCAGCGAGAAGGACGACCGGGTCGCCTTCTCCGACGACCCCGACCGCGAACAGGAGATGCTGAAGGCCCGTGAGGCCGGCCTAGGCGTCACCGCCCGGCCGCCGGACGACCGGGAGACCTGGGAGGGCTGGGAGGACTCCGCGGTCCCGCCCGAGCGGCTCGGCGACTATCTCCGCGACCTCAAGGGCCTGTTCGAGGAGTTCGACTACGACCACCCCTCCCTGTACGGCCACTTCGGCCAGGGCTGCGTCCACACCCGTATCCCCTTCGGGCTCAAGACGGCCGAGGGCGTCGCCGACTTCCGCCGCTTCGTGGAACGCGCCGCCGACCTCGTCGCCTCCTACGGCGGCTCCCTCTCCGGAGAGCACGGCGACGGACAGTCCCGCGGCGAACTGCTCGTCCGGATGTTCGGCGAACGCCTGGTGACCGCGTTCGGCGAGCTGAAGGAGCTGTTCGACCCGGGCAACCGGATGAACCCCGGCAAGATCGTGGACCCCAACCCGGTCGACGGCCAGCTCCGCCTCGGGCCGGCCTGGCGCCCGAACACCTCCGACACCCACTTCGACTTCCCGGAGGACGAGCACTCCTTCAACCGCGCGGTGATGCGCTGCGTCGGCATCGGCAACTGCCGCGGCCACTCCGGCGGCGTGATGTGCCCCTCGTACCGGGCCACGATGGAGGAGGAGCACTCCACCCGGGGCAGGGCCCGGCTGCTGTTCGAGATGCTCGACGGCCACGCCGACTCCGCGATCAAGGACGGCTGGCGCTCCACCGAGGTGCGCGACGCCCTCGACCTGTGCCTGGCCTGCAAGGGCTGCAAGTCGGACTGCCCCACCGGTGTCGACATGGCGACCCTCAAGGCGGAGTTCATGGCCCACCACTACGAGGGCCGCGTCCGCCCGGCGTCCCACTACTCCCTGGGCTGGCTCCCGGTCCTCGCCCGGCTCTCCCGCGTCGCCCCCTCCCTGGTCAACGCCGCGCTCCACGCGCCCGGCGTGTCCGGCGCCGGCAAACGCCTGGCCGGCGTCGACGGGGCCCGCTCCGCACCGGTGTTCGCCAAGCAGTCCTTCCAGCAGTGGTGGCAGGACCGCGGCCATGAGGAGCCCGACCCGGCCGACCCCCGCACCGTCGTCCTGTGGCCCGACACCTTCACCGCCTACTTCCATCCCTCCATCGCCATCTCCGCCGTCCGGGTCCTTGAGGACGCCGGCTTCCGGGTCGCCGTACCCGCCGAGCCGGTCTGCTGCGGCCTGACCTGGATCTCCACCGGGCAACTGACCGTCGCGCAGAAGGTGTTGCGCCGCACCCTCGACGTGCTGCGCCCCTATCTGGACGCCGGCACCCCGGTCATCGGCCTCGAACCCTCCTGCACCGCCGTGTTCCGCTCCGACGCACCCGAACTCATGCCCGCCGACCAGGACGTGCAGCGGCTGGCCGGGCAGGTCCGCACCTTCGCCGAACAGCTCGTGCACCACGCCCCCGACGACTGGCAGCCGCCCCGGGTGACCCGGCAGGCGACCGTGCAGACCCACTGCCACCAGCACGCCATCATGAAATTCGACGCCGACCGCGAACTGATGCGCCGGGCCCACCTCGACGCCGACGTCCTCGACGAGGGCTGCTGCGGCCTCGCCGGCAACTTCGGCTTCGAACGCGGCCACCACGAGGTCTCCATGGCCGTCGCCGAACAAGGCGTCCTGCCCGCCGTGCGCGGAGCCGCCCCCGACAGCGTCGTCCTCGCCGACGGCTTCAGCTGCCGCACCCAGATCGAGGAGGGCGGCACCGGTCGCCGCGCCCTGCACCTCGCCGAGGTCCTCGCCCTCGGGCTCGACGGCAACCTGCCCAGCAGCATGCCCGAACGCCTCGCCGTCCGCCCGGACCGGCCCTCCCGCACCGCCCGCTGGGCCACGACCGCCTCCGCCGCCGCCCTCGCCGCCGCGGCCGGGACCGGCGCGGCCCTGCGGCTGCGGAGGAACCGATGACCGCCGGGACACCCCGGAACACCCGCCACCGCACCCGCGCCGCCCACGTCGCCGAAAGGAACTGACATGCCTCCCACCGTCGTCATCACCGGAGCCAGCGCCGGGATCGGCCGCGCCACCGCCCGCCTGTTCGCCCGGCGCGGCGCGGACGTCGTCCTGGTCGCGCGCGGCAAGGGCGGCCTGGAGGAAGCGGCCGACGAGGTCGCCGTCCTCGGCGGACGCCCCCTCGTACAGGCCGCCGACGTCGCCGACCCCGACCAGGTGGAGGCCGTCGCGGAGGCCGCCGAGCAGGCGTTCGGGCCGATCGACATCTGGATCAACTGCGCCTTCGCCAGCGTCTTCGCGCCTTTCGACGAGATCACCGCCGAGGAGTACAAGCGCATCACCGACGTCACCTACCTCGGCTTCGTCAACGGCACCCGCACCGCCCTGAAGCGCATGCTGCCCCGCGACCGCGGCACCGTCGTACAGGTGGGCTCCGCGCTCGGTGAGCGGTCCATCCCGCTGCAGTCCGCGTACTGCGGCGCCAAGCACGCCATCAACGGGTTCACCTCCTCCCTGCGCGTCGAACTCCTGCACCGCGGCAGCAACGTCCACGTCACCGTCGCCCAGATGCCCGCCGTCAACACGCCCCAGTTCGAATGGGTGCGCTCGAAGCTGTCCAAGCACCCGATGCCGGTCCCGCCGATCTACCAGCCGGAGGTCGCCGCCCGCGGAGTCGCCTACGCGGCCGACCACCCCACGCGCAAGCAGTACTACATCGGCGCCACGACCGTGGCCACGACCTGGGCCAACCGGTTCGCCCCGGCCCTGCTCGACCGCTACCTCGCCCGCACCGGCTTCGACTCCCAGCAGACCGACAGCATCCCGCCGGCCGGCCTGGACAACCTCTTCGAACCGGCCGACCGGACAGCCGCCGACGACCAGGGCGCCCACGGCTCCTTCGACGACAGCGCCCACTCCCGGTCCTGGCAGGAGACCTTCGTACGACACCCCGCCGCCACCGCCGTCGGCGCGGGCGCCGTACTCGCCGGCGCGGTCACCGGCATCCGCCGCCTGACCTCATGACTCCCTGAGGTGACTCCCTGAGGTGAGAGCCGTGCGCCTGCTGCTGATGTCCGACACCCATCTCCCCAAGCGGGCCAAGCGGCTCCCGGACCCGCTGCTCGCCGAACTCCCGCGCGCCGACGTCGTCGTACACGCCGGCGATTGGGTCGACACTGCCACGCTCGACCTGCTGCAGAGTCGCAGTCGCCGGCTGATCGGGGTGTACGGCAACAACGACGGCCCGGAACTGCGCGCCCGCCTCCCCGAGGTCGCCCACGCCGACCTCGGCGGGCTCCGCTTCGGCGTGGTCCACGAGACCGGTCCCGCCCAGGGCCGCGAGGCCCGCTGCGCGACGCGCTTCCCCGGCCTGGACGTCCTCGTCTTCGGCCACAGCCACATCCCCTGGGACACCACCGCCCCGACCGGCCTCCGCCTGCTCAACCCCGGCTCCCCGACCGACCGGCGCCGCCAGCCGCACTGCACGTACCTCACCGCCGAGATCGCCGACGGCACGCTCACCGACGTCACCCTGCACCGCCTGCCGCCCCGGTGAGCGACCTGTGACACGATGCCGCGATGATCTCCAGCTCCGGCATACCCGCCGTCGTACCCGCCGGACGCATGGCCGGGGCGGGCCAGCCCGTGCTCGGCCTGCCCGGCGGCGCCGAACTGCGGCCCTGGCGCGCGGACGACGCCGACGCCGACGCGCTCCTCGCCGCCGGCCGCGACCCGGCGATCCGCCGGTGGAACCTGTTCTCCGTCGCCGACCGGGAAGAGGCCCGGCAGCGGATCAGCCGCATGCACGAGCGGTGGCGCTCCGAGACCGGCGCCGTCTGGGCCGTGGGCCCGCCCGGCCGGGCGGCCGTCGGCCTCGTCGGGCTCAACGACGTCGATCTCGCGGGCGGCAGTGCCGAGGTCGTCTACTGGGTCCTGCCCGAGGCCCGGGGCGGCGGGCTCGTCGGCCGGGCCACCCGCCGGCTCAGCACATGGGCGCTGGACGACCTCGGGCTGCACCGCCTGCGCCTGTGCCACTCGGCGGCCAACCCCGCCTCCTGCCGGGTCGCCGAGAAGGCCGGCTACGCCTTCGAGGGCGTCCAGCGCAGCGCCCTGCTGCACGCCGACGGCTGGCACGACCAGCACCTGCACGCCCGGGTCGCCGGGGACGTCTGAGCGGGCGCACGGGCCTCCGGCCGGCCGGGGGTGGTGTCAGTGGCCCGTGGTACCCGTGACGTATGCCCGAGTCACCGCTGACCCTGCTGCGCCGCACCGGTACTCCCCGCGTCCGCGGCGGCTCGCCGTACACCGTCCTCGTCGTCATGTGCGCCGGCTACTTCCTGGTGCTGCTCGACGTGACCATCGTCAACGTCGCGCTGCCCGCGATCGGTTCCGGGCTGGGCACGGACATCGCCGGCCTTCAGTGGATGGTCGACGCCTACGCGCTGGCCCTGGCCTCGCTCATGCTCGCCAGCGGCACGGCGGGCGACCGGTACGGCCACAAGCGCGTCGTGCTCGCGGGCCTCGCCGTGTTCGGCGCCGGGTCCCTCGGGTGCGGGCTCGCCCCGGACGTGCCCGTGCTCGTGGCGGCCCGGGTCGTCCAGGGCGTCGGCGCCGCCCTGCTGCTGCCGGGCACGCTGGCCATCATCGGCCGCGCCTTCCCCGACCCGGCGGAACGGGCCCGTGCGATCGGCGTGTGGGCGGGCGTGGGGAGCCTCGCCCTGCCCGCGGGCCCGCTGCTCGGCGGCGCCCTCACCGACGGTCTCGGCTGGCGGGCGATCTTCCTGGTCAACGTGCCGATCGTGCTCGTGGCCCTGCTCCGGTCGCGGGCCGTTGTCCGCGAGAGCCGGGACGAGGACGCCCCCCGCCTGGATCTGCCCGGGCTGCTGCTCGGCGGCCTGGCGCTGCTGGCGACGACGTACGCCTTCATCGAGGGCGGGCGCGCCGGGGCGACGGCGCCCCCGGTACTGGTTTCCGCCGTCGTCGCCGCGCTCGCCCTCGCCGGACTCGTCGCGGCCGAGGCCCGGCGCGGCGACAGCGCCATGGTGCCGCTCGCCCTGTTGCGCCGCCCGGCGTTCGGCGCCGCCAACCTCACCGCCGGGATCATGAACCTGTGCACCCTGGGCACGCTGTTCGTACTGCCGCTGTTCCTGCAGTCGGTGCAGAGCCGGTCGGCGTTCGGGGCGGGCCTGGCGATGCTGCCGCTGTTCAGCCCGCTGGCGGTGTTCGCGCTGCTCGGCGGCCGGATCACCAGCCGCATCGGCGCCCGCGTACCGGCCGCCGCCGGGCTGCTCGTAGCCGCGGCCGGGCTCGCCCTGCTCACCCGGGCCGACGCCCACGCCGGCTCCGCCCTGCTGGTGCCCGCGTTCCTCCTCTGGGGCGTCGGCTGCGGTCTGCTCACGCCCGCCGTGGTCGCCGCGGCCATCTCGGCCGTCCCCGCCGAACGCTCCGGCCTGGCCTCGGCCGTCAACAACACCGCCCGCCAGACCGGCGGCGCGATCGGCATCGCCGTGGCGGGCGCCATCGCCGGCCCACCGAGCGACCGGACCAGCTTCCTGCACGGCTTCCACACGGTCGCCCTCGGCTCCGCCGCTTTGTACACGGCGACCGCCCTCCTCGCCCTGTCCCTGCTACCGGGCACCTTCCTGCCCCGCCGCCGCTGAAAAAAGGACGGGCGACGACACGGCAGCCGGCCCCTGGGCGGCTCCGCCCGGAGGCACCGGCGTGGGCCGGCGCCCCGCCCCCGGCCCGGCGCCCCGCCCCCGGCCCGGCGCCCCCCGGGCACGCCACCGTGGGTCGGCGGCCCCCCACCTCACTTCCGCGTGCGCGGATGGATCGCTCCCGGCGTCGCCGTCAGGGGTGACCCGGTGCCGCCCCAGCGGAGGGCGACGATCTCCGCCGCCACCGAGACGGCCACCTCCTCCGGGGTGCGAGCGCCGAGGTCCAGGCCGATGGGGGAGCGGAGGCGGGAGAGGTCGGCGGGGGTGAGGCCGGCGTCGGCCAGGTGGCGCAGGCGGTCCTCGTGGGTGCGGCGGCTGCCCATCGCGCCGACGTAGGCGGCCGGGCGGCGCAGCGCTTCCCGCAGCAGCGGCACGTCGAACTTCGGGTCGTGGGTGAGGACACAGATCACCGTCCGCTCGTCGGTGTCCGTGCCCCGCAGATACCGGTGCGGCCAGTCCACGACGACCTCCACGCCCGCCGGGAAGCGCCGGGGCGTGGCGAACACCGGGCGGGCGTCGCACACCGTCACCCGGTAGCCGAGGAAGTCCCCGATCCGGGCCACGGCCGCCGCGTAGTCGATGGCACCGAACACCAGCATCCGCGGCGGCGGCGCGAACGACTGCAGGAACACCCCGACAGCGTCCTCGCGCCGCTCCCCCTGGGCGCCGTAGTGCCGCAGACCCGTCGCACCCTGGGCCAGCTCACCGCGCGCGTCGGCGGTCACCGCCGCATCGAGTCCCGGCGCGCCCAGACCGCCCGCCTCCGTGTCGGGCCACACGGCCAGGCTCGCTCCGTGCGGGGCCGGCCCGTCGACCACCGTGGCCACGGTGACCGGCTCACCGGCCGCCACCGACGCGGCGACCGCGCCGAAGGCGGGATCCGCCGCCGGGGTGACGCGCCGCACCAGGACGGTGATCTCGCCGCCGCAGGTCAGCCCGACCGCGAAGGCGTCCTCGTCGCTGTAGCCGTACGTCGCCGTCCGCGCCGTACCGTCGGAGAGCACCTCCTGGGCCAGCTCGAACACCGCGCCCTCCACACAGCCTCCGGAGACGCTGCCCGCGACCTCGCCGTCCGGGCCGACCGCCATCGCCGCGCCGGGGCCGCGCGGCGCGCTGCGGCTGACCGCGACGACCGTGGCCAGGCCGAACGGCTCACCGGCGGCGTACCACCGCTCCAGCACGGCGAGAATCTCGCGCATCGTCCGCTCCTCGGCCCGCCCCACGGCGAGCTGTAGTTGAACGTTAATCCGTTGGCGCGGTGGCCGCCGGTCTGCTGCACTTCCCCGGTCGAGTCCCCCACACCGTCAGGAGCGATCATGCGCGCACCGTTCATGTCCACCCAGGAAGGAATCACCCACTCACTCAAGGACATGACGCTTCGTGCACATGCTCAACCTGGGAATCCTCGCCCATGTCGACGCCGGTAAGACCAGCCTGACCGAACGGCTCCTGCACACGGCCGGAGTCATCGAAGAGATCGGCAGCGTCGGCGCCGGCAGCACGACGACCGACACCCTCGCGCTGGAACGGCAGCGCGGTATCACCATCAAATCGGCGGTCGTGTCGTTCCCGCTCGACACCGTGACCGTCAACCTGCTCGACACCCCCGGCCACCCGGACTTCATCGCCGAGGTGGAGCGGGTGCTCGGCGTGCTCGACGGCGCCGTCCTGGTCGTCTCGGCCGTCGAGGGCGTGCAGGCGCAGACCAGGGTGCTGATGCGCACCCTGCGCCGGCTGGGCATCCCCACCCTCGTCTTCGTCAACAAGATCGACCGGCGGGGCGCCCGCGGCGAGGACCTGCTCCGGGACATGGCCAGCACCCTGGCCGTCCCGCTCGTCCCGATGGGTGCCGCGGCCGAACCGGGCTGCCCTGCCGCCCACTTCGTCCCGGGCCTCGCCCCGTCCGCCCTGGACGCGCTCACCGACCACGACGACGATCTGCTCGCCGCCTATGTGAACGGCCGCCTCACCGGCGACCGCCTGCGCGGCGCCCTCGCCGAGCAGACCGCCAAGGCGCTCGTCCATCCGGTGTACTTCGGCTCCGCCCTCACCGGAACGGGCGTACCCGAACTGATCGACGGCGTCGAACGGCTGCTGCCCGCCGCGGGCGGCACGGCCGACGGCCCGCTGTCCGGCACCGTGTTCAAGGTCGAACGCGGCCCGGCGGGGGAGAAGGTCGCCTATGCGCGGATCTTCTCCGGCACCCTGCGCGTCCGCGACCGGATCCCGGTCGGCGACGGCCGCGAGGAGGGCCGGGTCACCGCGCTCGGTGTCTTCGACCGGGGCACGGACCGGCGCGCGGACGCCGCCGGCGCCGGCCGCATCGCCCGCGTGTGGGGCCTCGGCGGCATCCGGATCGGCGACGCGCTCGGCAGTCCGGGCCGGGCCGGCGAGCACCACTTCGCGCCGCCCACCCTGGAGTCCGTCGTCGTCCCCCGCCCCGGCACCGACCGGGGCCGGCTGCACCTCGCCCTCACCCAACTGGCCGAACAGGACCCGCTCATCGGCGTCCGCCACGACGAGGTGCGCCAGGAGACCTCCGTGTCCCTGTACGGCGAGGTGCAGAAGGAGGTCGTCCAGGCGACCCTCGCCGACGAGTACGGCCTGGACGTCACCTTCCGCGAGACCACCACCCTGTGCGTCGAGCGCCCGGCCGGCAGCGGCTGGGCCGTGGAGTTCAACAAGAAGGACGGCAACCCGTTCCTCGCCACCGTCGGCCTGCGCGTAGAGGAGGCCCCGCCCGGCTCGGGCGTGCGCTTCGGCCTGGAAGTGGAGCTGGGCTCCATGCCGTACGCCTTCTTCAAGGCCGTCGAGGACACCGTCCGCGAGACCCTCGCCCAGGGACTGCACGGCTGGCAGGTCACCGACTGCGCGGTCACCATGACCCACTCGGGCTACTCGCCCCGGCAGAGCCACGCCCACCAGGGCTTCGACAAGAGCATGTCGAGCACCGGCTACGACTTCCGGTGCCTGACCCCGCTGGTCCTCGTCGAGGCCCTGCGCCGGGCCGGCAGCCGGGTGTACGAGCCCATGCACCGCTTCCGCGTCGACGCCCCGGCGGACACCCTGGGCGCGCTGCTGCCGCTGCTGACCCGGTCACGGGCCGTACCGCGGACCACCTGGACGCGCGGCGACACCTGCGTACTGGAGGGGACCGTACCCGCCGCCCGGGTGCACGCCCTCGGACAGCGGCTGCCGGGACTGACCCGCGGGGAGGGCGAGCTGGAGAGCGCCTTCGACCACTACGCGCCCTTCACCGGCACCACGCCGCCCGAGCGGCCGCGCACCGACCACAACCCGCTCGACCGCAAGGAGTACCTGCTGAACGTCACCCGCAGAACGGCGGACGGGGGCAACTGATCTGACTTGTAGTCAACTTACTCGTGGGTCAGAACCTATTGACGTCGACCGGACATCGCCGGACGGTAGGGGGCATGCCGACTGTCCGGGCACGTCTGCTGGTCGCTCTGGTCGTCCTCTGCGGATTCCTGACGGTGGCGGGCGCCGCGCCCGTCCCCGCGAGCGCCTCGCCGGCCACCGCGGGCGCCTCGCCGGCCACCGCGACCACCCCCTCCGGCTCCCTCTGGTTCGACGGCGCCCCGCTCACCGTTCGGGACGGCCGCTTCACCGACGGGCAGGGCCGCGAGATCGTCCTGCGCGGCTACAACGTATCCGGCGAGACCAAGCTCGCGGAGAACGGCGGACTGCCCTTCGCCTCCGTCGCCGACGCCGAGAAGTCCGCGACCGCGCTGCGCGCCCTCGGCGGCGGCAACGCGGTCCGCTTCCTGCTCTCCTGGGCCCGCGCCGAACCCGGGCGCGGCCAGGTGGACACCGCCTACCTGGCCGCCGCCACCGCGCAGATGCGGGCCTTCCTCGACGCCGGTATCCGCGTCTACCCCGACTTCCACCAGGACCTCTACTCCCGGTACCTGTTCGACGAGGGCAGCTGGTACACCGGCGACGGTGCTCCCAAGTGGGCGGTGGAAGCCGGTGGTTACCCCAAGGAGTCCTGCGGCATCTGCCTCTTCTGGGGGCAGAACATCACCCAGAACACCGCCGTGCGGCAGGCGCAGTACGACTTCTGGCACAACGCCCACGGCGTCCAGGACGCGTTTCTCGACACGGCCGGGGCCACGATGACCTACCTCCGGCAGCACCTCGGTGAGGCCGGTTTCGCGGGCATCGTGGGCTTCGACCCCTGCAACGAGCCGTACGCGGGCGCCTATGAGTCCGGGCAGACCTCCCGCACCTGGGAGCAGGACCTGCTGTGGCCCTTCTACCAGCGGTTCCGTGCCCGGATGGACGCGGCCGGCTGGCAGGACAAGCCCGCCCTCGTCGAACCGAACCTGTTCTGGAACGCAGACATCTCCTCGCAGAGGCAGGAAGGCGGCCTGCTGGACGCGGGCACGCTCGGCCCCCGCTACGTCTTCAACACGCACTTCTACGACCAGAAGGCGATCTCCGGGATCCTCATGTGGGGCAAGGCGGCCGACGGCCAGTACACCGCCGACCTCGGCACGGTCCGCGACCGCGCGTCGGCCGCCGGGACCGCGGCCGTCGTCAGCGAGTTCGGGCACCCGCTGTCCGGCCTCGTGTCCGACAAGGCGCCCACCGTCCTCAAGGCCATGTACCAGGCACTCGACTCCCTTGTCCCCGGGGCGCGTTGGTGGACGGACCCGGCGGGGTCCGGCCCGGTGCTCTCCGGCTCCCAGTGGCAGTGGGACCTCTACAGCGGCCGCCACCACGAGCTGATGAACGGCGACCCCGGCAAGGTCCGCACCGCGGCCGACGCCTGGAACGACGAGGACCTGTCCGCCGTACGCCTCGACGACTCGGGTCGGGTGACGCTGCGTCAGGACGCCCGCCTGCTGGACCGGATCTATCCCGCGGCCACTGCCGGGTCTGCCCTCGCCTTCACCTACGAGGACCGCTCCCGCGACGGCGCGGCCACACTCACCTGGAACCCGGTGCCGCCCTCCCTGCCGAACGTGGCCCGGCTGGTCGGCTCGGGCCAGTACGGGCTGCTGGTGTGGCGCTCGGGCGACGGCAGCGCACCCACCGAACTGCACCTCCCGGCGTCCTTCCCCGCCTCGGCGACCACCGTCGTCTCCGACCTGGGCACCGTCTTCGCGCCGCCCGTGTACACCCCGTCGGCGCCGGTGGGCGTGGCGCCCGAGCCGGGCGGCACCGGCAGCAGGCGGCTGCTGCTGACCGACACCGACGCCGGCACCCTGCACTACGCGCTGGTCACCAACGGCGCCGCGAACCCGTCCGCCGCCCTGCTGGACGCGGCGCGCTCCGAGCTGGCCGGGTGGGCGGCGGCACACTTCTGAGAGCCGCGTGGTCGGCCCCTCGGGGGAGGCCGGCCCGCGTCAACTCCCGCTCGGGCCGTGCCAGTCGGCCTGGACGTGCCCCAGCCGGACGCGCTGCGGGTGGTCCCCGACCGCCACGGACGTCACCTTCTCGCCGGTGGCGAAGTCGATGGCCGTGACCTGGTCGGCGCCGCTCTCGGAGATGATGCAGTCCTTGCCGTCGCCGCTGACCGTCGCCCAGTACGGCTTCGAGGCCGCGACCAGCGGGCCCTCCTGCAGCGTGGCCCGGTCGACCACGGTCGCGTAGTCGTCCATCGTGCCCGCGACGCACAGTTTGGTGCCCGAGGGGTTCATGGACAGGCCGTGATGGCGCGAGTCGTTGACCATGGTGGTGCGGTCGTCGCTGGTCGCGGGGTTCTTCGGCAGTGTCTTCATCCGGGTGATCTTGTCGGTGGCGACGTCGTACTCGAAGAAGCCGTTGAAGAACGACACCTGGAAGTAGAACTTCGACTCGTCGGGGGAGAACACGGCCGGGCGCAGCGCGTCGGAGAAGTCCTTCAGCCCGAAGGCGTCCAGCCGCTGCCGCATGTCGATGACCTTGACCTGCTTGTACGTCGTCGCGTCCACGACGGTGATGTGCCGGTCGCCCTTGGTCCAGTCCCAGCCGGGGCTGTCCAGGGAGGTGTTGACCTCCCCGATGGACATGTCCCAGATGTACTTGCCGTCCTTGGTGAAGATGTTCTCGTGCGGCTTGTCGCCCGTCGCGAACCGACCGAGTTCCTTCCCGGTGTCGATGTCCAGCACCTGTACGACGTCGGCGGTGGAGGCGGAGACGGCGACACGCCTGCCGTCGGGGGAGACCGCCATGTGGTCGGCGCGGTAACCGGCCACGGGGAAGCGCCAGTTGATCCTTCCGGTGGCCAGGTCGATGGAGACGACGTCCGCGAAGCTCGGCCGGGAGACCACGACCGACCTGCCGTCCGGGGTGGAGTACATGTCGTCGGCGAACTGGTCGTGTCCCTCGCCGACGCTGTTGCGGATCGCCTGGAAGTAGATCCACTTGATCGGGTCGGCGTTGATCTCGGCCATCCGCTGGTCCTTGTCGGGGATGACGTCGATTCGGCCGATCTTCGCGAAGTCGCCGGTGGACTTGATGACATCGGCGGTGCCGTCCCAGTTGTTGCCCACGAACATCACCTCGCGCAGCGCCGGGTCCGCGGAGCCGGAGGTGGCGGCGGAGGCGGCGGTGGCGGGGCCGGTGACGGTCAGGACGAGGGCGGCGGCCACGGAGCAAAGGTGCCTGGTTCTCGAAGCAGGCATGACTGCTCTCTCCTCTGGGTGTGGGGGAACGCGCGTGCGGCAGCGGGTCGTCAAATCTGAACACGGGCGCATTCACAGTGGACTTACTGGAAAGTAAGGAGGGGGCGGCCTACTCCGCAAGATGCGTACACGACAAAATTGGCCGACGGTCGGAGAAGGGGGTGGGACCGTGGCGGGCAGGCTCAGGGCACCGACGGGCCGGTACGGCGGACGCTCCGCGGAGGAACGGCAGGCCGAGCGCCGACGTCGCTTCCTGGAGGCCGCGCTGCGGCTGTTCGGCGACGAGCCCGGCTACGGGGGGACCACCGTGGCCGCGCTCAGTCAGGCGGCCGGTCTCTCCACCCGGCAGTTCTATGAGGAGTTCCGCACCCTGGAGGACGTCCTCGCCGCGCTGCACCTGGAGGTCAACGGCTGGGCCGAGCAGGCTGTGCTGGCCGCACTCACGGCGGCGGAGGGGCTGCCGCTGGCCGAGCGGGTGACGGTCCTGTTCCGCGCCTACGCCCGGGACGTGACCTCCGACCCGCGCCGCATCCGCATCGCCTTCGTCGAGATCATCGGGGTCAGCCCCCGACTGGAGGAGCAGCGGCTCGCCCGCCGGGCCCGCTGGGTCGACCTCATCCGCGCCGAGGCCCAGGCGGCAGCGGCCCGCGGGGAGGCGGCCCCCCGCGACTACCGCCTCGCGGCGACCGCCTTCATCGGCAGCGTCAACGGTCTGCTGCACGACTGGAGCGCCGGCTGGGTGGACGCGACGCTCGACGAGGTAGTCGACGAACTGGTCCGCCTCCTCCTGGGCATGCTCCGCCCGGACGGCTGGACCCGGGGGTCCTGAGCAGCCGGCCACGGGCGGATCGCCGCCGCTGATCGGCCGCCGCCCACGTGTCCGGCCCGCCGGCCCGGCTACCTACCCAGGCGGCTCCCCGCCCAGCCGGCCATCCGCCCAGGCGGCTCACCCGGCTACCCGCCCAGACGGCTTACCGCCTCCACCACCGGGCCCACCCCGTCCTCCGCGCGGACGCGGGTGCCGAGGGCCCGGGCGCGTTCGCCGTACGACGGGTCCCGTGTCGCCCGGATCAGGGCGCCGGACAGCGCCTCGACGGTCAGCCCGCGGAGCGGGACCGCGGCCGGGGCCACGCCCAGCCGGACCAGTCGGGACGCCCAGAAGCCGCCGTCGAACTGGATCGGGACCGGCACGGACGGCACCCCGGCCCGCAGACCCGCCGCGGTCGTGCCGGCGCCCGCGTGATGGACCACGGCGGCCATGCGCGGGAACAGCGCGGCGTGCGACACCTCGCCGATCGTGAGCATGTCGTCCCCGTCGGCGGCCAGCCCGCCCCAGCCGCGCTGGATCACCCCGCGCAGCCCGGCCCGCCGCAGCGCCGCCACGACCCGGGCGCTCAGCTGGCCGGCATCGGGCACGGTCGCGCTCCCGAGGCCCACGAAGACGGGCGGCGGACCGGCGGCGAGGAACTCCGGCAGCGGGTCGGGCAGGCGGTCGTCGGGGTCGCGGGGCCACCAGTAGCCGGACACGTCCAGGCCCGGCCGCCAGTCCCGGGGCCTCGGCACCACCAGCGGGCTGAACCCGTGCTGCACCGGCCAGCGCTGCCGCTCCCGGACCCGCCGCGCCGCACCCGCCCGCGCCCGGCGCAGGCCCAGTCGGGCCCGCACGGCGGGGACCGCCGCCGCGCAGACCTCCTCGACCGCCAGGTTCACGCCGTGCCCGGCGATCCGGTTCCCGGCCCCGCCCCACGAGCCGCCGCCGAGCACCGGCGGCGCGAACTCCCGGGTGGGCGCGAGGGGTTGCAGATACACGCCCATACTCGGCAGTCCCAGACCCACGGCGATCGTGTGCCCGAGGGGCCCCAGCGGGCCCGACAGCAGGAGCACGTCACTGCTGCGCGCCGCCGCCACCAGATCGTCGGTCATCCGCCCGACCAGCCGCCGCGCCATCACGACCATCCGCGCCAGCTTCCCCGCACCGCTGGCACTGCGGTGCAGCTCACGCCCCCACGCGGACTCCAGTTCGGCCCGCGGGTCCACGGGAAGGGCGTGGAAACCGATGCCGGCCCCCTCGGCCAGTGGCTCGAAGCAGCCGTGTGTGACCAGAGTGACCTCGTGTCCGGCCCGGGTGAGCCCGTGCCCGAGCCCGGTGAAGGGGGCCACGTCACCCCGTGATCCCGCCGTCATGATCGCGATACGCACGACCCTCAGTATGGCCCGGCCCCGCCCGCCGGATGCCGAACGACTCGACGACCAAGAAGCCGTCGCGGCCATCGAGCGGCCCCGGCCTCCCGCCCTCAGGCCACGGCGGACAGCCCAGCAGCCCCGCCGCCCGCCGGGCGAGGCGGCGCCCACCCGGCAGCGGCCGTCCTACCCAGCTGCGGGCATGCGTGCCGCCAGGACCTGTCCGGCGGATCTTCGTGGGCCCGCGACGCCTGGCACGCCCTCTCGCCGCACGCCCGAATCACCCGAGTACGTCCAGTACGAGGGCGATCCGGGCGCACGCCGAG